>JAHIQV010000523.1 GCA_018903185.1 Gammaproteobacteria bacterium
CGGGCCCCGGCAACTCGCCCTACCAGAGCGTCTCGGCCTTCGCCGGCAGCCCGCTGATGGTCGACCTGGACGACCTGGTGCACCAGGGCTGGCTGCCCTGGCTGGCGCGCAAGGGCTTCGACCACCACCATTGCGATTTCGAGCGCGTGGCCCCGTACCGCATGGCCTGCCTGCGCAAGGCCTGGGACGGTTTCAGCCAGCGCGCCACCGACGTCTGCCGCGAGGCCCTCGCCGCGTTCTGCGCCGAACAGGCCCATTGGCTCGATCACTACGCCCTCTTCATGGTGCTGGACGAACGCCACGGTGGCCCCTGGTCGCTCTGGCCGGAGCCACTGGCCCGGCGCGAGCCTGCCGCGCTGGACGCGGTGCGCGAACAGTCGGTGCACGCGCTGGGTTTCTGGCGCTTCGTGCAATGGCGCTTCTGGGTGCAGTGGCAGAACTTGCGCAGCTACGCACGCGAGCGCGGCGTGCAGATGGTGGGCGACGCGCCCATCTTCGTCGCGCACCACAGTGCCGACGTGTGGGCCCACGCCGACCAGTTCCTGCTCGACGATCAGATGGACCCCGCCGTGGTGGCCGGCGTGCCGCCCGACTATTTCAGCGCCACCGGACAACGCTGGGGCAACCCGCTCTACAACTGGAAAGCGATGGCGCACCGCGGCTACCGCTGGTGGAAAGACCGGCTGGCCCACCAGTTCCAGCAGGTGGACGTGGTGCGGCTGGACCACTTCCGCGGTTTCGAGGCGCACTGGGAAATCCCGGCCAGCGAACCCACTGCCATCGCCGGCCACTGGCAGCCCGGTCCGGGCCAGCATTTTTTCGACGCCATCCAGGAAGAGCTGGGCCGCCTGCCCATCATTGCGGAAGACCTGGGTCTGATCACGCCCGAAGTGACCGCGCTGCGCGAGACCTGCGGCTTCCCGGGCATGCGCATCCTGCAATTCGCCTTTGGCAGCGGCCCGGCCAACCCATACCTGCCGCACAACCTGGAGCGCCAGACCGTGGCCTACACCGGCACACACGACAATCAAACCACGGTGGGCTGGTGGACCAGTGCGACGGCGGGTGAAAAGACGGCCGCGCGCGCTTACCTGGGCCACTGCGTCGACACCGAGCCGCACTGGACCCTGATCAACGCGCTGTCCATGTCGGTCGCCAACACGCTGGTGGTGCCGTTCCAGGACGTGCTGGGCCTGGACACCCGGCACCGGATGAACACCCCTGGCCTCGCCACCGGCTGCTGGGAATGGCGCTTCGACTGGAGCCAGGTGAACCACGAACCCGCCGAGCGCCTGGCGGCCATGACGAAAGCTCACGGACGCTGGCCCCACCCCTGACCTTCCCCGCCTTTCAACACGACAGGAGACACGCATGGAAAAGCCCAACCCCCAGCAACTGGCCAAACGCACCATCGCCCTCGTGCTCGCCGGCGGGCGTGGTTCGCGTCTGCACGCGCTGACCGACCGGCGCGCCAAGCCCGCGGTGTACTTCGGCGGCAAGTTCCGCATCATCGACTTCGCGCTCTCCAACTGCCTGAACTCGGGCGTGCGCCGCATCGGCGTGGTGACGCAATACAAGTCGCACAGCCTGCTGCGCCACCTGCAGCGCGGCTGGAGCTTCCTGCGCAACGAGTTCAACGAATTCATCGACCTGCTGCCCGCCCAGCAGCGCATGGGCGACGAAAGCTGGTACCTGGGCACGGCCGACGCGGTCTACCAGAACCTGGACATCCTGCGTGCGCACAAGCCCGAGTACATCCTGATCCTCGCCGGCGACCACATCTACAAGATGGACTACTCGGGCCTGATCGCCGACCACGTGGCGCAGGGCAAAAAATGCACCGTGGGCTGCATCGAAGTGCCGCTGGCCGAGGCCACCGCCTTTGGCGTGATGGCGATCGACACCGAGCGGCGCATTGTCGGCTTCCTGGAAAAACCCGCCAACCCACCCGCCATGCCGGGCAAGCCCGGTGTGGCGCTGGCCAGCATGGGCATCTACGTGTTCGATGCGCAGCACCTCTTTGAAGCGCTCGCCCAAGACGCGGCCACGCCCGGCTCCAGCCGCGACTTCGGCAAGGACCTGATCCCGGCCATGGTGGCCGCGGGCGATGCGGTGGCCCACCCCTTCGGCATCTCCTGCGTCAAGAGCACGCCCGAGGCACCCGCCTACTGGCGCGACGTCGGCACGGTCGACGCCTACTGGGCCGCCAACATCGACCTCACCGGCACCGTGCCCGAGCTCGACATGTACGACCGCGACTGGCCGATCTGGACCTACCAGGAACAGCTCGCCCCCGCCAAGTTCGTGTTCGACGACGACGGCCGCCGCGGCATGGCGGTGGACTCGCTGGTCTCGGGCGGCTGCATCATCTCGGGCGCCTCGGTGCGCCGCTCGGTGCTGTTCTCCAAGGTGCGGCTGCACTCCTTCACCACGATCGAAGAATCCGTGCTGCTGCCCGAAGTGGACGTGGGCCGCGAATGCCGTCTGCGCAAGGTGGTGATCGACAACGGCTGCGTCATCCCCGACGGCATGCAGATCGGCTTCGATGCGGCTGAAGACGCGCGCCGTTTCTTCCGCACCGACAGCGGTGTGGTGCTCGTCACCCGAGCCATGCTTGAAGCCTTGAAATGACATTGCGCGTTCTCTACGTCTGTTCCGAGGTCTATCCGCTGCTCAAGACCGGCGGGCTGGCCGATGTGAGTGCGGGTCTGCCGCCGGCGCTGGCGGCCGCGGGTGCCGACGTGCGCCTGCTGCTGCCCGCCTTCCCGTCCGTGGTGGCGGGTGTGACACCGGAAGGCCCCGCCCTGCCGGTGCCAGCGGGCGGCGCGCCCGGCCTGCCCTGGGGCCTCGGCCCTCGGCCCGACACCACGGCCGGCCCCGCGCCCTGGCTGCAGGCCGGACGCATCGGTGCCAGCGGCCAACCCGTGCTGCTGCTGCACGCGCCCGGCCTGTACGAACGCGAAGGCAACCCCTACCTCGACGCCAGCGGCCAGCCCTGGCCCGACAGCGCGCAGCAGTTCGCCTGGCTGGGCTGGGCCGCCGCCCTGCTCGGCACCGGCCTGGACCCCACCTGGCGCCCGGACGTGGTGCACGGCCACGACTGGCACACCGGCCTGGCCTTCGCCTACCTGCATCAGCTCCCCCCTTCCGGACAGCACCGGCCAGCCACGGTCTTCACCGTCCACAACCTGGCCTACCAGGGCCTGTTCGACGCGGACCAGCGCAGCGCCCTGGGCCTGCCCGATCCGCTGTTCCACCTCGACGGGCTCGAATTCCACGGCCAGATCTCCTTCATGAAGGCCGGCCTGTTGTACAGCGACGCCATCACCACGGTCAGCCCCACCTACGCCCGTGAAATCACCGGGCCCGAACAGGGTTGCGGGCTCGACGGGGTGCTGCGTGCACGCCAGCCGGTGCTGAGCGGCATCCTCAACGGCGTGGACGACGCGGTCTGGAACCCGGAAGCGGACCCGCTGGTCCGGCCCGGCTTCAGCGCCACCCGCCTGAGCGGCAAAGCCAAGGCCAAGTCGCGGCTGCAAAAGACCGTCGGCCTGGAAAAACGGCCCGACGCCCTGCTGTTCGCCGTTGTCAGCCGCCTCACCGAACAGAAGGGCCTGCACCTGCTGCCCGCCGTGGTCGACGAACTGGTGCAGCGCGGCGGCCAGCTCGCCGTGCTGGGCGCGGGCGATGCCGCCATCGAAGCCGCGCTGCAGGACTGCGCACAGCGCCATCCGGGTCAGGTGGCCCTGCGCGTGGGCTACGACGAGGCGCTGGCCCACGGCATCATCGCCGGCGCCGACGTGATCCTGCTGCCCTCGCGCTTCGAACCCTGCGGCCTGACCCAGCTCTACGGCCTGCGCTACGGCACGCTCCCGCTGGTGCGCGCCGTCGGGGGTCTGGCCGACACGGTGACCGACTGCAGCCTGGAAAACCTGGACGACGGCAGCGCCAGCGGC
>JAHIQV010000524.1 GCA_018903185.1 Gammaproteobacteria bacterium
CGGCTTTGCCAACGCCGTCGCCACGCTCGGCACGGCCTGCACGCCGGACCACGTGCAGAAACTCTTCCGCTTCACCGACAGCGTGGTGTTCAGCTTCGATGGCGACGGAGCCGGTCGGCGCGCGGCCCGCAAGGCGCTCGACGCCGCCCTGCCCCTGGCCACCGACACGCGCAGTGTCAAATTCCTCTTCCTGCCCGCCGAGCACGACCCGGACAGCTTCATCCGCGCCAACGGCGAAGAAGCGTTTGCACAATGCGTGAAGGACGCCGTACCGCTCTCGCGCTTCCTCATCGACGCCGCGAGCGCCGACTGCGACCTGACCAGCGCCGAAGGCCGCGCGCGCATGGCCAGCCAGGCGCGCCCGCTGTGGAGCGCCCTGCCCGACGGCGCGCTCAAGCGCCAGCTGATCACCGAGCTGGCCAACAGCATCGGCATCGGCAGTGCCGACCTGCTGCAGCTCTGGCAACAGACCGGTGGCGGCGCGCGCGCCCAGCGCCCGTCGAACCACGAGTCCTCGGCGTCCCCAGCGCACGCCTATGACGGTGGCAGCCACACCCAGGACCACGGGGACCACACGGGAGGCGGCTACACCCAGTCATTCAGCCCATCAGGCGGAGGCACTTACGGCGGCGGCGCGAGCAGCGGCTACGGCAAAGGCACCTACGGCAACAAGGGCTATGGCAAGTGGCGCAAAGGTCCGCCCCCGCCGCCGCGCATGCTCGGCCAGCGCCGCGCGGGCGGCAGCCGGGCCGACCGGGCCGTGGGCCTGCTGCTGGCCAATGCCCAGGCCTGGGACACGCTATCCGCGGACGACCACGCCATGCTCGCGCACCTGCCGGCGCCCCATGGGCCGGTGTTCGCCTGGCTCGAAGCGCAGTTGCACGAACACGGTCCCCAGCCCTGGGCGGCCCTGCGCGAGGCCCTGCGGGGTGGTGAACACGAAGCTTTTGCCTGCGGCCAGGTGGAGCAGGCCACCATGGGCGCCGACTCGGCGCTGGAGCTGGCCGAGTTGGCCGACGTGATGGACCGCCTGCGCGGTGACGCACTGGAGGCCTTGGCAGGCCTGCTGGCGGCCCGGGTACAGCAGGGCGATGCCACGGCGTATGAAGACTACAAAAGGGTCAACGAGCGCATCAAGGCCTTGAAAAGCGGCCCACCGGTATAATCTAGGGTTTTGCACCGCAAGCGCGACAGCAGCACCTCCGGCACAGGCCTGACCCCAGCACAGGGGCGACTCGGAACCTTTTCCTGGCCACCACAGCGACCCCACGGTCCTGACGGAAACCCGCAAGGGCTGCACACCAAATGTTCGCCCACACAGCTTGCAGGCCCGCCCTTTCCGGCGAAAGGTGGGCGTAGTGCCCGACAAAAACCACCGGAGTGGCCGCCTGCGGCGACCTTTTGGCGATTTTTGTGAGTTCTGCCGGTCCTGTCTCTGCCATTTTTTTTGAGGTCCTCATGCCTGCGAAGAAGTCCAGTACGCCTGTCCAGTCCAGCACAAAAACAGCCACCAAGGCCAAAGCCGGCCCAGCCGCTCCCGAAGCGCCCAAGAAACCCTCAGTGACCGCCAAGATGCCTGTAAAACCCGCTGCCAAATCCCCCGCCCGCAAGACCGCCGACGACGAGCTCGACGTTGTCGACGCGAGCGCCGAGTCGAAGAAAAAGGCGGGCCGACCAGCCAAAGCCGCTCCGGCCGGCAAACCCGCTGCCAAGCGGGGCCGCAAGCCCAAGGCGGGGGCCAAAGAAGGCGCCGATCTGGATGACGCCGACCTGAGCGACATCGAAGACGACCTGACCGGTGAAGTCGAAGCCGAGACCGAAGTGGTCGACGCCACCGCTCAGCCGGTCGAGAAGGTCAAGCCGCTGCGCATGAAGATCAGCAAGGCCAAGGAGCGCGCGCTGATGAAGGAATTCGGCCTGGACGAAACCGTCCTGTCCGAAGAAGAAGCCAAGAACCGCCGCGAACGCCTCAAGACCCTGATCAAGCTGGGCAAGACGCGCGGCTACCTGACGCACGGCGAAATCAACGACCACCTGCCCGACAAGCTGGTCGAGGCCGAGACGCTGGAAGTGGTGGTTTCGCTGCTGAACGACATGGGTGTGGCCGTCTACGAACAGACGCCCGACGCCGAAACCCTGCTGCTGAACAACACCGGCCCCACCGCCGCGACCGAAGAAGAAGCCGAAGAAGAAGCCGAAGCCGCCCTGTCCACGGTGGACAGCGAGTTCGGCCGCACCACCGACCCGGTGCGCATGTACATGCGTGAAATGGGCACGGTCGAGCTGCTGACGCGCGAAGGCGAAATTGAAATCGCCAAGCGCATCGAGGGTGGCCTCAACGACATGATGGCCGCGATTTCCGAATCGCCCGCCACCATCGCCGACATCCTGGCCATGGCCGAGGACATCCGCGAAGGCAAGGTCGTGATCTCCACCGTGGTGGACGGTTTCGCCGACGCCGATGCGGCCGACGATTACGTGGCCGAAGAGGACTTCGACGACTACGATGAAGCCGATGACGACGACGGCAAGGGCGGCTCCAAGGCCCTCACCCGCAAGCTCGAAGAACTCAAGCGCGAAGCGCTGACCCGCTTCGACACCCTGCGCGGCCAGTTCGAGAAACTGCACAAGACCTACGACAAGGAAGGTTACGGCACGCCGACCTACCTGAAGACGCAGCTCGCCATCACCGAGACGCTGATGTCGATCCGCTTCACCGCCAAGGCGATCGAAAAGCTGTGCAGCACGATGCGCAACCAGGTCGATGAAGTGCGCAAGAAAGAGCGCGAACTGCGCCGCATCATCGTGGACAAGTGCGGCATGCCGCAGGACAAGTTCATCGCCGACTTCCCGGCCAACCTGCTGAACCTGAAGTGGGTTGAAAAGCAGGCCGCTGCCGGCAAGCCCTGGAGCGTGATCATGCAGCGCAACATCCCGCCGGTGCAGGAACTGCAGACCGGCCTGATGAACATCCAGAGCAGCGTGGTCGTGCCGCTGGCGCACCTGAAAGACATCCACAAGCGGATGAATTCGGGCGAGTCCACCTCGCGCGACGCGAAGAAGGAAATGATCGAGGCCAACCTGCGCCTGGTGATTTCGATCGCGAAGAAGTACACCAACCGTGGCCTGCAATTCCTGGACCTGATCCAGGAAGGCAACATTGGCCTGATGAAGGCCGTGGACAAATTCGAATACCGCCGCGGCTACAAGTTCTCGACGTATGCCACGTGGTGGATCCGCCAGGCGATCACGCGCTCGATCGCCGACCAGGCGCGCACGATCCGCATCCCGGTGCACATGATCGAGACGATCAACAAGATGAACCGCATCAGCCGCCAGCATTTGCAGGAGCACGGTTTTGAACCCGATGCGTCCATCCTGGCCGAGAAGATGGAGATGCCGGAAGACAAGATCCGCAAGATCATGAAGATCGCGAAAGAGCCGATCTCGATGGAAACACCCATCGGTGACGACGACGATTCGCACCTGGGCGATTTCATCGAAGACCAGGCAAACACCGCGCCCATCGAGGCCGCGATGCAGGCCGGTCTGCGCGACGTGGTCAAGGAAATCCTCGACAGCCTGACACCGCGCGAAGCCAAGGTGTTGCGCATGCGTTTCGGCATCGAGATGTCGACCGACCACACGCTGGAAGAAGTGGGCAAGCAGTTCGACGTGACGCGCGAGCGCATCCGTCAGATCGAGTCCAAGGCGGTGCGCAAGCTCAAGCACCCGAGCCGCTCGGACAAGCTGCGCAGCTTCATCGATTCGATGTAATCGGCGGTCTTTCTGACTTACCTGTAGAGGGAGCCTTTGGCTCCCTTTTTTTTTTGCCTGCCTGGTTGGCGGATGCATGGAGCGCCGGGTACTTAACTCCGCTCATGTCCCCC
>JAHIQV010000525.1 GCA_018903185.1 Gammaproteobacteria bacterium
CCTGGGAAGCCGCGCTCGCGGGCTGGCGCGTTGCGCTGGACGGCGAAGCCTGGGACGGCGCCTGGTTCAAGCGCGCCTTCTTTGACGACGGCAGCGCGCTGGGTTCGTCCACGCAGGCCGAGGCCCGCATCGACCTGATCGCCCAGGCCTGGAGCGTGCTGTCGGACCAGACCTCGCCCGAGCGCCAGCGCCAGGCGATGGACGCGGTGGAGGCGCAACTGGTGGATCCGGCGCACGGCCTGATCCGCCTGCTTCACCCGCCGCTGCAACACGCCAGCCCCAGTGCCGGTTACATCCAGGCCTACCCGCCCGGGGTGCGCGAAAACGGCGGGCAGTACGCCCATGCCGGCGTCTGGGCCCTGATGGCCGCGGCGAAGCTGGCGCTGCGTGAGCCGGGCAACATCGACGCCCGCAACACACCCTACCGCTACTTCACCTACCTGAGCCCGGCGCACCGCGCGGCGCACCCGCAGTGGGGCGCGTCTTACGGCGTGGAGCCCTATGTGATGGCGGCCGATGTCTACAGCGCGCCGCCCTTTGAAGGCCGCGGCGGCTGGAGCTGGTACACCGGCGCCGCGGGCTGGCTGCACCGCGCCGCGCTGGGCTCCATCCTGGGTCTGCAGATGGGCGCCGAAGACCTGTGCTTCACCCCTTGCCTGCCCACGCACTGGCCCCGCGCCGAGTTGACACTGGTGCGCAACGGGCACAGCATGCGTTTCGTGCTGGTGCGTGGCGAACCGCTGGCGGCACTGTCCACCTGCGCCGACCCCCATGCCCAGTTGCTGCGCGTGGGCGAGCGCCTGCGCTGGACCGATCTGCCGCAAAACAGCTGTTTTGTCGTGCCGCTGCTGCCCGCCGCCTGACCGGCGAGCCGGGTCATCGGGTCCTGTCCGTGACAGGACCGGCTTTTGTGCGTCAGCAAACGGACACAGCCCCTTTCAGGGTGTACGCTATCGCACACACCCAGTTGCTGGGTTGACGTTCCGCGCAAGCTTTCACAACGGCCCGTACCGCGGCCGAAAGAGCATCCACAAGAGGGAGATGAACGATGGATATTGAGCCGGACCAGTCCGCCAACCAATTGCTGGCTTCGTTGCCCGCATCCGAATGGCAACGCATGGGTCCGCTGCTGGAGGCGGTAGAACTGCCGCTGGGGCAGGTGCTCTACGAGTCCGGCAGCAAGATGAGCCACGTCTACTTCCCGATCAACGCCATCGTCTCGCTGCTCTACGTGATGGAAAACGGTGCCTCGGCCGAGATCGCGGTGGTGGGCCGCGAGGGGTTGGTCGGCATTGCGCTCTTCATGGGCGGCGAGACCACACCGAGCCGCGCCGTGGTGCAGAGCGCCGGCAAAGGCTACCGCCTGCGCGCGGCCGACATCAAGACCGAGTTCAACCGCTCCGGGCCGGTGCTGCACCTGCTGCTGCGCTACACCCAGGCGCTCATCACCCAGATGGCGCAGACGGCGGTGTGCAACCGCCACCATTCGCTGGACCAGCAGCTCTGCCGCTGGCTGCTGCTGAGCCTGGACCGCCTGGACGGCAACGAGCTGGTGATGACGCAGGAACTCATCGCCAACATGCTCGGCGTGCGCCGCGAGGGCGTTACCGAGGCGGCGCTCAAGCTGCAGAAGATGGGTCTCATCCGCTACGCGCGGGGTCACATCACCGTGATCGACCGCGACGCCCTCCAAGAGCGTGTCTGCGAGTGTTATGCCGTGGTCAAGAAAGAGTACGACCGGCTGCTGCCCCTGCGCCTCGCGGACTGAGAAGGGCGCTCGATCTGGGTGCGGTATCGCACAGACGCTGCCGGGTACCTGCCGTTACAAAGCCAGACGGATGGGCGCGTTTTGCGCGGATCCTGCAACAGGGCACCTGCCATGATCGAACTCGCGAACAAAGCCAAGCCTCCGGCGCCGAAGCCCCTCACGCTGGAGCAGCAGAAAGACGCCACGACCAGCGAAGGCGCACCACCAGAGGGGGCGAAGCGTCCATCGCAACCGCCAGCGCCGGTGCGACCCACTTGGAGCCTGCCGCAGGCCGCCCCGGGCACGCCTGTGACACGGCGCCGCTGAAACGCAGCAGCCGGAGAGCGCACCGATGCAACACAAAGCCCGCTTGCGCACGCGCGATGCACTGGAACAGTTGCGGCTGGATCACGAGGTGATCCGCAAGCTGCTGCGCGAGTACGACAGCGTGCGCCTGGTCGAGGGCTGCGGCCCCGAGCAAAAAGCCGAGATCGTGGACCGGCTGTGCGAGGCGCTGAGCCTGAATGCGCAGATCGAGGAAGAAGTCTTTTACCCGGGGGTGCGCCCGGTGCTGGACTGCGACGCCCGCGCCCAGGCGGTCTTGTGGGACCGCACGGCGCTGCGCGGCCTGATCGCGCGGATCGACGAAATGGACCCCGCCGATCCCGGCTACGACGCCATGGTCAACGACATCGGCGACTGTGTGCTGCCGCGCATGGACGAGGTGCGGGCGATCCTGTTTGTGGCGGTGCGCGGGGTGGGGGTGGACACCGCCTTGCTGGGCGAACAGATGGCCCGCTGGCGCCGTGCGCAGCAACAGGATGTCACCCTGGTGGGCTTGCCGCCACCGCGGAAGTTGCCGGTGTCCGGCTGGCCGGCGGACTGCCATCTGACGCTGGCCTGAACCCCACGCAAAAAGCCCGCCAGCCGTGTTGCCACGGTGGCGGGCTTTTGTTCGCCTGGAACAGGGCTCAGCGGGTGCCGGTGACTTCCACCTCGACGCGGCGATCGGGCTGCAGGCAGCTGATCAGCGCGCTGCGCGCCTGGCTGTCCGGACAATCACCCGCCGCGGTCACGGGCTGGGTTTCGCTCTTGCCGACGGCGCTGATGCGGGTCGGGTCGATGTTGCCATTGGTCACGAGGTAGTTCTTGACGGATTCGGCGCGCTCTTCGGACAGCGCCTGGTTGTAGGCCGTGGAACCCAGGCGGTCGGTGTGGCCTTCGACGCGGATCGACTGGTAGTTGGTGCCACTCAGCTGGTTGCTGAACTTGTCGAGTTCGACCCGGCCTTCAGGGCGCACGGTGGACTTGTCAAAGCCGAACAGCGTGTCGGCGGAGAAGCTCACGCGCTGGGGCACGGGCGCCATCACCACCGGTGCGGGCATCGGTGCCACGGCGACGGGCGCCGGCATCGGGGCGGGTGTCACATAGACCGGCGCCGCGGCCACGCGCTCGGGCGCACGGCCGAACGGGAACACCAGGCTGACCGAGGCC
>JAHIQV010000526.1 GCA_018903185.1 Gammaproteobacteria bacterium
CCCTGTTCGTCGTTGCCGGGCGCGGGGAGCCGGTCGGCCCAGGCGGGATCGACGATCACATGGCAGGTGGCGCAGGTGAGCG
The DNA here is from genome assembly GCA_018903185.1 of Gammaproteobacteria bacterium. Classification (GTDB taxonomy): domain Bacteria; phylum Pseudomonadota; class Gammaproteobacteria; order Burkholderiales; family Burkholderiaceae_C; genus Hydrogenophaga. Next base: position 83 of record JAHIQV010000526.1, read on the forward strand.
TGCCGCCACAGTCGGCGGCGATGCCGCTCACGTTCGCGGCGACGGCGGCCTCCATGACGCTATGGCCCGGTTTTCCCTGGATGTCCTGTACCGACTGGTCGGCGGCGATGAAACGGATGTGGATCATGGGTGAAAGGATTTCCTAGATTCTGCTGAAGTACTCGCGGCGGTCGAAGTCGGTCTTGTCCTTGGCCTCGGCCTGGCGGTCGATCTCGTGTTGTTTGATACGACAGAAGTGGTGCACGACATCGTCGCCCAGACCGGCGATCAGCGCGGTATCCGCTCGCAGGCAACCCAGTGCATCGCCGAGGGTGCTGGGGATTTTGGGGTGCTCGGCTGCGTAGGGTGTTTCGCAGGCGAGCGGCGGTGCCAGCTCGCGAAGCAGACCGTCGAGCCCGGCGTGGATCTGCGCCGCCATGTACAGGTAGGGGTTGGCCGCCGGTTCGCCGATGCGGTTTTCGATGCGGGTGGCACGGTCGCCCGGCCCGCCGACCACGCGCAGCATGGCGCCGCGGTTGTCCTGGCCCCAGATCACGCTCTGGGGCGCGAGCGCGTTCGGGCGGAAGCGGCCGAAGCCGTTGACGGTGGGCGTGCACAGCGCCGTCATGCCCTGGGCGTGCGCCAGCAGGCCGGCGAGCCAGTGGGCGCCCGCGTCCGACAGCGTGTGGCGCGCTTCGGCGCGGCCGCTGCCGGGTGCGGGCGTTTCGCGCACGCAGGCGTTGCGGCCGGTGGCGAGGTCCACGAGCGACTGGTGCAGGTGCCAGCCACTGGACATGATGTTCGGAAACGGCGGGCGGCACATGAAGGTGGCGTGGTAGCCGGCGCGGCGCAGCGCCTGGCGCACGCCGTTGCGGAACAGCACCATCTGGTCGGCCGCGGTGAGTGCGTCGGTGGCGTCGAACACCGCTTCGACCTGGCTGGGGCCGAGTTCGATTTCGAGCGACTGCAGCGGCAGGCCCAGCGCCTGCGCGGTGCGCATCACGATGGCCAGCGGCTCGTCGGTCATGTCGATCATGGCTTCGGACTGCAGGTTGTAGCCGGGGTGGATCATCTCCACCTGCGGTGGCAGGCCGGGCCAGGCGGCGAGCTCGGGGTCGAGCTGCGGCGCCGTGTCGGTGATGCGGTAGATGTGGAATTCGACTTCGAGCCCGGTCTTGAGGCCGAAACCCGTGTCCCCCAGCCGTGCCAATGCCTGCTGCAGCACGCGGCGGCTGTCCAGCGCCACCGGTGTGGCGTCCTGGAACCAGGGCTGGCAGCGCAGCCAGCCGGTGCCTGGGCTCCAGGGCAGTTCGATGAAGCTGGCAGGGTCGGGCAGCAGCATCAGGTTGGCCGCGCCGGCAAACCCGGGCAGGTCGCTGGTGCCACCGGGTTCAAACACCTTCCAGGCCGTGCGGTCGGCCGTGTCCTTGAGCATCATCGTGCCGACCATGCCGACGCCGTCTTGCAGCGCTTTGATGGCCGCGGCCGCCATCAGCGTCTTGCCGCGCAGCATGCCGTGGGTGTCGCACCAGCCCAGGCGAACGCGCTGGATGCCGCTGGCTTCGATGAGCCGGGCGGTCCGTTCGCAAGCCGCCTCGCGGGCCGCGTCTTGCAGGCCGCAGCGTTCGGCGAAATGGGTCATTTCGCGCTGGCCGTTTCGGACGCGGGTTGCACCGCGGTGTTCTGCCAGGGCGCGCTTGCGCGCTTGGCGCGCACCGCGTCTTGCCACCAGGTTTGCCAGCCCTCGGCGGGGGCGATGCCGTCCACGGTGTCGGGGCCGGTGATGTTGGGCGCCAGCGCCGGGTCGGCGATGCCGGGTGGTGTGCCGCCCTGTTCCACGGTGTCCATGGCCTGCAGCAGCATGCGCCGGTTCGCCATGATCACTTTATCGGTGGTGCCCAGGTGCTCGCGCGTGCGGTCCTGGATCGCGCCCATGCTCTCGCAGGCCCACTGGTCGTGCACGTTGATGTCGTCCTCGCCCATGCCGAGGTAGGTGCGGCTCTGCTGCTCCTCTGCGTTGAAGCCCCAGTGGTTGTGGCGGCCGGACTTCGGGATGTAGTCGGGCAGGGTGACGGCATCCAGGCGCTGGTTGCGCATGGTGTCCTTGTCCACTGGCGTGTCGAAACTGGTGAAGAAGGCGAACCAGTAATTGCGCGTGTCGTCCACCGGCACGTGCATCTGCGTGATCGTCATGGTTTCGGAGAGCGGGATCACGAAGGTCTGCGGGAACACCGCGTTGGTGACGCGCACGTGGGTGAG
>JAHIQV010000527.1 GCA_018903185.1 Gammaproteobacteria bacterium
GCGGCTTGTCGCGCTGTGGGTGAACACCACCTGCAGCTCACGCTGACCGAGGGCAAATACCACCAGGTCAAGCGCATGGTGGCTGCTGTGGGCAATCGGGTGGAGGGTTTGCACCGGTCGTCCATCGGCGGTTTGCAGCTCTCCGGCGAGCTGGCGCCGGGTCAATGGCGCTGGCTCAGCGGTGAAGAGGTCGCGGCCCTGACGCTGAAGGTGCCCGCTTCGAAGCCCGCCTGAGCGAGCGCGCCACTCAGAGCAACTCGCCCTTGCGACTGTCGAGAGGGATGAGGAAGGAATTTTCCTGCCATTGCGAGCCGAGTTCGCTGGCCCGGGAGTCGCCGGAGGTGCTGCTGGGCCAGGTGGACAGGGGGCTGAAATCGCTCTGGCGGTTGCCGCGCTGGCGGGTGAGTGCCGAACGCAGGTTGTTTTGCGCGGCGATCATGGCGCGCTCTTCCTGCTCGCGTTCGCGCATGGACTGGGCGGTGGGCGTTTCGCCCAGGAATTCGGCCCGGATCTCTGAAACCGTGGGCAGGGCACTGGAGCGAACCACCCAGTAAGGCAGGCCACACTGGGTGAGCAGCGAGTGTTTGAGCAGGCGCGTGCTGCGTGGCAGGGCGTTCCGACCCGGCACATCCAGGCAACCCACCACACGGCCATCGGACTTGCAGATGGTGAACGTGCAGTACACGCCACCGAGCAACTTGTACCAGTCCATGCCATTTTCCTTGTCCCGCGGCAGGGTGAAGCGCGTGACCGGCAACTTGATCATGATGTGGTGGTCGTAGAACGCGCGAGCCAGCCAGTGCCAGACGCGCGCTTCTTCGCTGTTGGTGATGGAGCGGGCGCTCAGGGGCCAGTGTTTGGGAATGCGTCGGCGCGCCTTGGCCTGCCTGGCTTCCCAATAGCGGTGCAGCACCGCACCCAGCACCAGCAGCGCAGGTGCCAGCACGGCCAGCAGCCATGGGTTGTTCCAGGAGTTCATGGTGAAGAGGGACTCAAGGCGGATACGTAGGAATGATGTGTCAAATGTATATTTTTGATACAAGAATGGTTACTTTTGTGGTGATATCGCACGGCTTGATCGTGACTTCCTTGCGGTTTGGAGGGGCCTTGTGGGGTTGCGGAAGGCTGATGCGTGGCGTGGGTCTGCACGGGGAGGTTCCGACCGGGGCCAGCCGAACAGCCACAGGGCCTGCCGGCGGCTGACGCGGTTGATCTGGGGGCTGCGCGCCAGCGTGTGGATGGGGTGATTGTTCTGGTGATGCGGGTCGGGGGTGTGCGGCCAGAAATTGTGCCCAAGGTGGCTGTCCGCGTACATCCCCCGGACGGAGGATTCAGGGCAAGGAGGCGAGAAAACGTTCGATGGCGCTGGTCAGGGTGGCGGGGTGGTCGCGGTGCGGGCTGTGTCCACAATCGGGTATCTCCAGTGTCCGGGCATGAGGCGCCGCGCGCTCGATCTCGCGCAACTGTTCCAGGCTGCCGTATTCGTCCTGAAGTCCCTGGATGGCGAGCAGCGGGGCCTGGATCTGCCGGCATTCGGGGCGGATGTCAAAAGCCCGAAAGGCGTCGCTCAGCCAGATGTCGTTCCATTGCCAGAACGCATTGTCGACATCGGCGTGGTGGCGCGCGAGCCGGTCGCGCAGGTTCTGGTTGCCTGCTCGCGGGTTTTGGGCGTTGCCGGTGGCGTCGGACAGATAGGCGTTGCGCGCTTGTGCGATGGCGTTCAGGGCGACTTCTTCGACAAAAACATGCGGCGCCAAGACCACGCAGGCGCTCACGGGGTGGCGGCTGGCGTGCAGCAGTGCGATGCTGGCGCCGTCCGAGTGCCCCACCAGCACCGGGCGTTCCACGCCCCAGGCGGCGAGCAGCGTGGGCAGGACGTTGAAGGCCTCCAGGTGCATGTAGTCCGGTTCGTGGCGACCCACATGCCAGCTGCCCTGCCAGCGCGATGGCCCCCTGACATCGGCAACCGGATCCGATTGGCCATAGCCGCGGCGCGAATAGACCCAGCCGGCACGACCGGTGGCGGCGCAGAGTTCGCGCGGCCAGTCTTGCCCGCGCTGCTGCCACATGGACACGCTGCCCAGCCCTTCGTGCAGAAACACCAGCGGTGCGCGATCCGGGGGGCCGGGCAGGTGGACGGTTTCCAGCTGGATGCCGTCGATGGGGGTGCTGTTCATGGGATGGCGGTGTGGATCGATGATGGCCGGTTCGAGGTCGGGATTCACGGTTCATGCCTTGCCACTCGGTCGGGTCCGGCGGGGCCCTGGCGGGTTGAAAGCCTGTATTCTTGCTGCGATGAAACCCATGCTCCATGCTTTCTGGCGTGCTGCGGTGTATTGCATGCATCCGCGGGTGATCGCGCTGTCGTTTCTGCCGCTGGTCCTGATGGTGGCACTGTCGTTTGGCCTGGGCTACTTTTTCTGGGAATCAACGGTCGCCTCCGTGACGGCCTGGCTGGAAACCTATGGATTCGTGCAGGGTGCCTTGGGCTGGCTGGATCGGGTGGGCATGGGCGCCTTGCGGGCGGTCTTCGCACCGCTGCTGGTGCTCGTGCTGGCCACGCCGGTGATCGTGGTGCTGTCGCTGCTGCTGGTGGCATTGTTCATGACGCCCGCCATGGTCGAGCTGGTGGGTCAGCGCCGCTTTCCAGCCATGGAGCGCAAGCAGGGCGGCTCGCTGATCGTGAGCGTGCTCTGGTCGCTCGGCTCCATGCTGCTGGCGCTGGTCGCGTTGCTGGTGTCGATGCCGCTGTGGCTGGTGCCGCCGCTGGTGTTGATCGTGCCGCCACTGATCTGGGGCTGGCTCACGTACCGGGTGTTTGCCTTTGATGCGCTGGCGGTGCATGCCAGCGCTCCGGAGCGCAAGGCGCTGATGCGGGAGCACCGGGGCACCTTGTTGCTGATGGGCATCCTCAGCGGCTATCTCGGTGCAGCCCCCAGCCTGATCTGGGCATCGGGCGCCATGCTGATCGCCCTGGCTCCGCTGCTGATTCCGGTCGCGATCTGGATCTACACACTGGTCTTTGCCTTTGCGTCCCTCTGGTTTGCCCATTTCGCCCTGGCGGCGCTGGAGCGTCTGCGGGCGACCACGGCGGTCGAGATCCTTGAGGCGGTGCCTCAGGCGGACCCGGGCCGGATTGACCCACCGCCGGATGGGCCCGGCACGCCGCCTTTTTTACCGCCATCCACATCTTCCGGAAGTTGAACCCCCTTCATGTCTTCGAGCGAACCCGCAGCGCCATCCTTCGGCCTGATCATCATTGGCGACGAAATCCTTTCGGGCAAACGGGCCGACAAACACCTGCCCAAGGTGATCGAACTGCTGCAGGCGCGTGGCCTTTCGCTGGCCTGGGCGCGCTGCCTGGGCGACGAGCGTCCGCGCATCACAGCGGCCCTGCGCGAAGCGTTTTCCTCATCCGATGTGGTTTTTTCCTGCGGCGGCATCGGCGCCACGCCCGATGACCACACGCGCCAGTGTGCGGCTGCGGCGCTGGGATGTGATCTGGCCCTGCATCCGCAGGCGCAGGTGCTCATCGAGCAGCGCATGCGCGATCTGGCTCAAGAGCGCGGAGAGGTGTACGACCCGGAGCGCCCCGATAACGTGCACCGCTTCAACATGGGCGTGTTCCCGGTGGGTGCCAGGATCATCGCCAATCCGTACAACAGGATTCCAGGCTTTTCCTGCGATGGTCCGGGCGGGGGCGCGGTGCATTTTTTGCCCGGGTTTCCGGTGATGGCCTGGCCCATGATCGAAGCGGTGCTCGACCAGACCTACGCCCATCTGCACCGCGCTGGTTGCTGGCTGGAGCGGTCGGTGGTGGTCATGGGCGCCATGGAGGCCACGCTCACGCCGTTGATGGAGCAGATCGAGCGGCAGCATCCCGTCAAGGTGTTCAGCCTGCCCAGCGTGGACCACCCGGTTTTTGGCCGCCACATCGAACTCGGGGTGAAAGGGGAGCCCGCGGCGGTAACCGCGGCCTTCAACCAGTTGCTGGCCGGTTTGCGCGCCCACGGCGCCCCATTGGGCCCTGAAATGGTGCGTTGAAGGTTTGCACCTGTTTGGTGCTTTGGCCTTTTGCACCTGTTTGGTGCTTGTTGATGGGGTGCGTGGCGCCGCGTTGTCACCACGGTGTTGGCTGGCGTGATTGAGCATTCAAGGCCATGGCGGATCAGGTGGCCTGCGCCATAATGGCCGGCCGCGTGCGAACCAGGTTTGTGGACCCGTCATCCATGGGTCGGGAAATGGCACAAAAACTGCTTCACACCAGCGTCGTATCTATTTCCACCTACCAAGTAACAGGAGTATTTGATGGCCAAGACCGTCGCAGACGTGATGCAAATGGTGAAAGACAACGAAGTCAAATTCGTCGACTTTCGTTTCACCGACACCCGTGGTGCGCAGCAGCACACCACCGTGCCCGTCTCGCATTTCGACGAGGACAAATTCATTTCGGGTCATGCGTTTGATGGTTCGTCCATCGCGGGCTGGAAGGGCATCGAAGCCTCGGACATGCAGCTGGTTCCCGATCCGAACACGGCCAACATCGATCCTTTCTACGAAGAAACGACCCTGATCCTGACCTGTGACGTGATCGAGCCTGCCGACGGCAAGGCCTACGACCGCGATCCGCGTTCCATCGCCAAGCGCGCCGAGGCCTACCTCAAGTCCACCGGCCTGGGCGACACCGCCTTCTTCGGACCGGAACCCGAGTTTTTCCTGTTCGACGGCGTGCGCTGGAGCACCGCCCCGGGCCACACCTTCTACGAAATCGAAGAGTACGAAGCGCCCTGGAACAAGGGCGCCAAGCTCGAAGGCGGCAACCGCGGCCACCGTCCCACCGTCAAGGGCGGCTATTTCCCCGTGCCCCCGGTCGACAGCACGCAGGACATGCGCGCCGAGATGGCGCTGATCCTCGAATCGCTGGGCATTCCGGTCGAGGTGTTCCACCACGAAGTGGCCGGCGCCGGCCAGAACGAAATCGGCACCCGCTTCAGCACCCTGGTGCAGCGCGCCGACTGGACCATCCTGCAGAAGTATGTGGTGCACAACGTCGCCAACGCCTACGGCAAGACCGCCACCTTCATGCCCAAGCCCTACGCCGGTGACAACGGTTCCGGCATGCATGTGCACCAGTCGGTCTGGAAAGACGGCAAGAATCTGTTCGCTGGCGACGGCTATGCCGGCCTGAGCGAGTTTGCGCTGTACTACATCGGCGGCATCATCAAGCACGCCCGTGCCCTGAACGCCATCACCAACCCCGGTACCAACAGCTACCGCCGTCTGGTGCCGCACTTTGAAGCGCCGGTGAAGCTGGCCTACTCGGCCAAGAACCGCTCGGCCTCGATCCGCATCCCTTACGTTGCGAACCCCAAGGGCCGTCGCGTGGAAGCCCGCTTCCCCGATCCCCTGATGAACCCCTACCTGGGCTTCTCGGCCCTGCTGATGGCCGGTCTGGACGGTGTGGAAAACAAGATCCACCCGGGCGAAGCCGCCACCAAGGATCTGTACCACCTGCCGCCGGAAGAAGACAAGCTGGTGCCGACCGTCTGCCACAGCCTGGACATGGCGCTGGAGTACCTGGACAAGGACCGCGCCTTCCTGACCAAGGGTGGTGTGTTCACCGACTCCATGCTCGACGCCTACATCGAGCTGAAGACGGCCGAAGTCAACCGGGGCCGCATCGAAGTGGCGCCGGTCGAATTCGACATGTACTACAGCCTGTGATCCCTGTCCCGGCTTGACCGGGCGGGTTTTCAGTGGCCCGCGTTCAACGTGGACCCCAAACGGAAGGGACGGCTTTGACCGTCCCTTTTTGCATGGGGAGTGCGGCAATTTCACCACCCGGGCACCCCATCTGGGCACTTTTGTGAGCAATCTGGGTCATACTGAAAAATCAACTGACCAGAGTTCCTGAGACGGAGAAGCCGATTTGCTGAACTTGAATTCCACCCACACGATTCGTGGGCTCGTTGCCTGTCTGGCCGGGCTGTGCCTGGTCCAGGCGCAGGCACAGGAGCGCATCTACCGCTGCGGCAACGAGTACACCAACAATGCCGAGGTGGCCAAGAGCCGGGGCTGCAAGCTCATGGAGGGTGGCAACATCACCATCATCCAGGGTCCCGTGCCACAACGCACGGTCGCGCCCAGTGCGCCACGATCCAGCAGTGCACCGGCGCGCAACGGCAACACCCGCACGGATTCGGTCGAGCAACGCGCTCGCGACAGCGATGCACGTGCCATCCTGGAGACCGAACTCCGCCGCGCGGAAGCGCGTCTGGTTGATGCCAAGAAGGCCTATGCCAATGGCGAGCCGGAAAAAGAAGGCATCGAATCGCGCAACTACCAGCGCTATCTGGACCGGGTTGCCGAGCTCAAGGCGGCCGTTGCGCGTGCCGAGAGCGATGTGACCAGCATCCGCAATGAGCTCAACAGGCACAGCGGGTCCGGGGCGCCGTCCGGTTCTGCCGCAAAATAGGTGGCTTGAAAAAGCCCACCACACTTCCCCTCTCCGCCCGCCTCGAAGCGGCCCCTCCTGCAGAGCACGACACGTTTCCTGCGCTCTTGCCCACGGGCCGGTTTCAATCGCTCGACATGCTGGCCACCCTGGTGGCCGTGGTCGCGGCTGATGGCGTCGTGCTGTACGCGAACACCGCACTGGAAGATGCGCTGGGCATGTCCCGGCGCAGCATCACCGGCTCGCGGTTGCAGGACTGTTTCACCGAGCCCACGCTGCTGCAAAGCGCCTTGAGCGGCGCCCGGGGCAACGAGTTCGCGGCGCTGCGCTACGACACCTGGCTCAAGCGCGCCACCCACGAACCGTTGCCGGTGCACGTGGTGGTGGCGCAGACCGAGGTGCCGGGCGAAGTCATCGTGGAACTGTTGCCGCTGGAGCTGCAAACCCGGCAGGAGCGCGAGGAGCGCCTGATCGATCAGGCGCAGGCCAACAAGGAACTGATCCGCAACCTGGCGCACGAGATCAAGAACCCGCTGGGTGGTATCCGGGGCGCCGCGCAGCTGCTGCAGATGGAGCTCGACTCCAAGGAGCTGATCGAATACACCCAGGTCATCATCCACGAGGCCGACCGCCTGCAGTCGCTGGTGGACCGGCTGCTCGCGCCGCACCGCCGCCCGCACGTGGTGGGTGACGTGAACATCCACGAAGTCTGCGAGCGTGTGCGTTCGCTGATCGTGGCGGAGTTTCCCAGAGGGCTGAAGGTGGTGCGTGACTACGACACCTCCATCCCCGAGTTCCGCGGCGACCGCGAGCAGCTCATCCAGGCGGTGCTCAACATCGCGCACAACGCGGCGCAGGCGCTGGGCGAGCGCATTGCGGCGGGCGATGCGCAGATCACGCTGCGCACGCGCGTCGGCCGGCAAGTGACCTTCGGCAAGCAGCGTTATCGGCTGGCACTGGAATTGCATGTGATCGACAACGGGCCTGGCGTTCCAGACTCGATCAAGGACCGCATCTTTTTCCCGCTGGTGTCGGGACGCGATGGGGGTTCGGGTCTCGGACTCACGCTGGCTCAAACTTTTGTCCAGCAGCACCATGGCCTGATCGAGTGTGAGAGCGTGCCCGGTCACACGGATTTCAAACTGCTGATTCCGTTGCC
>JAHIQV010000528.1 GCA_018903185.1 Gammaproteobacteria bacterium
CCTCTTCCCCCGTGGGGGTCCGCAGAAACAGGGCAACCGGCTGGCCGGCCTGTTGCGCACCAAAGGCGAACACTGAAAGCGGCCCACAGCATGTTCACACTCACAGCAACCGCAGCAGAACAGATACGACAGGCGGCCCGCGAGAGCGACGCCGAGCAACTGGCCCTGCGCGTGGCCGCGCGGCGCGAGCCCGATGGCTCCATCGACTACGGCATGGGCTTTGACGATGCCGCCGACAACGACACGCGCCTGATGCTGGAGGATGTGGCGGTGGTGATCGCCGCGGCGCACGCCGACCTGCTGGAAGACACCGTGCTCGATTTCGTCGAGCTGGAGCCGGGCCAGTTCAACTTCATTTTCGTGAGCCAGCAACTGGTGGCCCAGCCCCCCGCCGCCAGCGGCTGCAGCACCGGCGGTGGTGGTTGCGGCAGCGGTGGCTGTGGCACGGGTGGCGGTTGTGGAACGGGGAGTCGATACCTATGAACATCCGACCTTTTGGCCAGCGATCACGCGGCTGTGTCTACCTGGTGGGCGCCGGCCCCGGCGACCCGGAACTGCTGACGCTCAAGGCGGTGCGCCTGCTGGAGCAGGCCGACGTCATCGTCTACGACAACCTGGTGTCCTCGGGCGTGCTGGACTTTGCGGCACCGGGCGCGCAGCGCATCTTTGCCGGCAAGCGGCGCAACGAACACACCATGCGCCAGGAGCAGATCAATCTGCTGCTGGTGCAGCTGGCGCGCGAGGGCAAGCAAGTGGTGCGCCTCAAGGGGGGCGACCCCTTCGTCTTCGGCCGGGGTGGCGAGGAGATGCAGGAGCTGGCCGCGCACGGCGTGGACTTCGAGGTGATCCCCGGCGTGACCGCCGCCTGCGGCGTGGCCAGCTACGCAGGCATTCCGCTCACGCACCGCGACCACGCCCAGGTCGCCATGTTCGTCACCGGCCACCTGAAGGACGGCAGCGCCAACCTGGACTGGGAAGCGCTGGTGCGCCCGAACCAGACCGTGGTGATCTACATGGGGCTGAACGCCCTGCCCGACATCTGCCGCCAGCTGATGGCGCACGGCGCCCCGTCCACACGGCCCATTGCCGCCGTGCAACACGGCACCCTGGCCACACAGCAGGTGCTCACCGGCACACTGGCCGACCTGCCGGCCAAGGTGGCGGGCAGCGGCTTCACCTCGCCCAGCCTGCTGATCGTGGGTGACGTGGTCAAGCTGCACGGCACCCTGCACTGGTTCGACCCGCAGACCGGGGCCGACAGCAGCCTGTCGCCCGCCCACCACGAGGTGCCACGGCAGTTGCCTGCGCTCAACGCGGCCGCAGCCAACTGAAGTGGCGCAAAGGCTTTCAGGAAGACCGGCGCCCCGAGGGGCTCTCCGGCTCGCCGCCCTTGACCGAATGTTCGGCCGAGGTGCGGTGCTCGAACGCAAACACGGCCGCTTCCACGCGCGAACCCAGGTCGAGCTTGGCCATGATGTGGCGCACGTGCAGCTTGACGGTGTTGTGGCTGATGTCCAGCGCCTGCGCGATCACCTTGTTGCTCTTGCCGCGCGCCACATGGTCCAGCACCTGTCGCTCCCGCTCGGTCAGCGTGTCCACCAGGTCGCGCTTGACCGAACCTTTCTGTCCGCTCTGCCACATCTGGGCCAGCTTGGCGGCCATCGCCGGGGCCACCACCAGCTCGCCGCGTGCGGCACGGCCGATGGATTCGATCACGTCATCGGGGTCCATGTCCTTGAGCAGGTAGCCCCGCACGCCGGCACGCAGTGCCGCCGACAGGTCGTCTTCGCTGTCGCTCATGGTCAGCACGACCACCGGCACATCAATACCCTCCGTGCGCACCGTGCGCAAGACGCTCAGACCATCGACCGCGCCCAGGCTCAGGTCGAGGATCATCAGCTCGGGCTGGCACTCGCGCAGCAAGGGAATCACCTGCGCGCGATCCCCGGTGGCCGCGACCACGACCATGCCGCTGCGGTTCTGCAACAACTCGGACAGCCCGCTTCGGCACATGGCGTGGTCGTCCACCAGCATCACCCGGGTCTGCATGGCCTGTGTGGCGGGCGTCGTCATGGTGTGTGTTCTGCGGTGGTGGCGGGTGCCGTGGGCAGCAGCAGGCGCACGCGGGTACCGCCACCGGCGTTTTCGCCGACCTCCAGGCTCGCCCCCAGGCGCTGGGCCCGGCTCTGCATGATCTCCAGCCCGAAATGGGTGGACGCCGAGAGCCCCTTGGCCGTGGTCACGATGGTGGAAACGCCCGGCGCGGCCATGCCCAGGCCATCGTCCTCGATCACGAATTCGAGGCCTGCGGGGGTCTTGTTGATGGCGACCACCGCATGGCGGGCCATGGAGTGCTTGGCGATGTTGGCCAGCGATTCCTGCACGATGTGAAACACCTGCACCTCCTGGGCGTCGGACAGGTTCAGGTGCCGGACCGTGTTCCGGATCTCCAGCGAGATACCGTTGCGACCGAAGAATTCGGCGGCGATGCCCTGGAGCGCGTGCAGCAGCCCCAGCGGGTCCATGCGGGTGCGGAAATAGGTCATGACCTCGCGCAGGTTGTCATGCACCTCTCCCACCGCCTGCTTGACGTCCGAGAAGTACTTGATGGCTTTCGGGTCGTCGTGGGCCAGCATCGCATCGTTCAGCAGCGGCAGACGCATCCTCGCGTAGGCCAGCGTCTGCGCAATGGCATCGTGCACTTCGTTCACCATTTCCTGGCGCTCCTTCATCACGGTCAGCCGCAGACGCTCGCGCTCGATCCGGGCATTGTGCAGCGACAGGCCCAGGAGCTGCCCGATCAGACGCAGGATGGTCTGCGTCGTCGGCGGGATCTGGACCCTGGACTCAAAAAACAGGTTGTAGATGCCCAGCACCTGATCGGCGTGCGACAGCGAGATGGCCAGCACACCTTTGCATTGCCCACCGAAATAGTGCCCGCCGCCTTGCCGGTCACAGGAACGCAGATCGTCCACCCAGCCCAGCACGTCGGCACCCACCGCGGTGCCGCACATGCCGCACCCGCGATCCACCAGTTGCTCGGCCTCCTGCACATGCTGCGGCAGGCCCTGCTGCGCCACCAGCCGCATGTGAAGCCCGTCATCGGTCACCACCCGCACGGCGCCAGCCTGTGCCCCGGCGAGATCAAGTATGGGCCCCAGAAAGCGCTGGAGCAACAACTCCAGATCGCCAGACGCAACACCTGGCACCATCACGCCCGGGATGTCGGCGCTGGCTTGTGCAGGGGAGGCGGAAAGCGTTGGCATGTTGAGGGTAGACCCAGGTCAGGCAAGGAGTCCGAACCATATTAGTCCACAAGCATGCGCTAATGCATGCTGAAAACCCCAAGGCGCGTGAGCGCATCTGCTGTTAGTGCCGCGTGGGAAACCAGGCGACGGCGGCGGCCGGTCACGCTACCCATATGGGTGATGCCGGCTTACCCGTGTCGGTAATAGACGGGGATGCCCCCCCTGTCTTTAATAAGACCCTACTGACAGTCCGGCCTGTGCGAAGCGAGGGTGGACGGTTTGCATGGCTCCATCTTTAGCGAAAACACCCCACGCATGTCTGCCACGCCGCTTCACGACCCCTGCAGCCCCCCACTGGCGGGAGCCACCACCGAGACACGCAACACCACCTGTTACATGTGCGCCTGCCGCTGCGGCATCCGGGTGCACCTGCGCAACGGCGAGGTGCGCTACATCGAGGGCAATCCCGAGCACCCGCTGAACCAGGGCGTGATCTGCGCCAAAGGTTCGTCGGGCATCATGAAGCAGTACTCGCCGGCCCGTCTCACCAAGCCGCTGCTGCGCAAGCCCGGCAGCGAACGCGGCGACGGCGAGTTTGTCGAGATCGAGTGGGAAGCGGCCTTCTCGATGCTGGAGCAGCGGCTGCAGAAGATCCGCTCCACCGACCCCAAGCAGTTCGCCCTGTTCACCGGGCGCGACCAGATGCAGGCCCTGACCGGCCTGTTTGCGCGCCAGTTCGGCACCCCCAACTACGCGGCGCACGGCGGCTTCTGCTCGGTCAACATGGCCGCCGGCATGATCTACACCATCGGCGGATCCTTCTGGGAATTCGGCGGCCCGGACCTGGAGCGCGCCAAGCTGTTCGTGATGATCGGCACGGCCGAAGACCACCACTCCAACCCGATGAAGATGGCGCTGTCGAAGTTCAAACGCAACGGCGGGCGCTTCGTTTCGATCAACCCGGTGCGCACCGGCTACTCGGCCATCGCCGACGAGTGGGTGCCCATCAAACCCGGCACCGATGGCGCCCTGTTGCTGGCGCTGATCCACGAACTCATCAAGCTCGGCCTGTACGACCGCGAGTTCCTGGCGCGCTACACCAACGCCGGCCAGCTGGTGAACCAGGACGCGGCCAGCGACGACTTTGGCATGTTCCTGCGCAAGGCCGACGGCGACACCGTCAACCCGCTGCGACCCGCCAACTTCCACTGGTGGGACCGGCTCACCGACAGCCCGGTCGCCGATCACGCCGAGGGCGCAGACCCGGCGTTGCTGGGGCACTTCAAGATGCCCGACGGCACGGCCGCCGTGCCATCTTTCCAGCTGCTGCAGGAGCGCGTGAAGCCCTACACACCGGAATGGGCCGAGGGCATCACCGGCATCCCGGCAGAAACCATCCGGCGCCTGGCCCACGAAATGGGCATCACCGCGCGCGACCAGAAGATCGAGCTGCCGATCGCCTGGACCGACAGCTGGGGCCAGCGGCACCCCTCGGTCAAGGGCAACCCGGTGGCCTTTCACGCCATGCGCGGGCTGGCGGCGCACTCCAACGGATTCCAGACCATCCGCTCGCTGGCGATCCTGATGTCGCTGCTGGGCACCATCGACCGCCCGGGGGGTTTCCGGCACAAGGCACCGTATCCGCGCGCCGTGCCGCCCAATGCCCGCCCGCCCAAGGGACCGCAGGCCGTCAAGCCCGACACGCCGCTCGA
>JAHIQV010000529.1 GCA_018903185.1 Gammaproteobacteria bacterium
CGGACGCGGGCGTGGACGAAGTGGGTTTGTCCGACACCACCGGCATGGCCCACCCGGCCCAGGTGCGCCGCCTGTTCACCCGCCTGCGCGCCGAACTGGGCGAGCGCGCCGGCGCCGCCCACCTGCACAACACGCGCGGCCTGGGCCTGGCCAACTGCCTGGCCGCGTTCGACGTGGGCGTGCGCAGCTTCGACAGCTCGCTCGGCGGCCTGGGCGGCTGCCCCTATGCGCCCGGCGCCAGCGGCAACGTGGTCACCGAAGACCTGGTCTTCATGTTCGAAGCCATGGGCGTGTCCACCGGGGTGGACCTGCAGAAACTCATCGCCGCACGGGAGCCGCTCAAGGCCAGCCTGCCCGGCGAGCCGGTCTACGGCATGACACCCGAGGCCGGCCTGCCCAGGGGCTGGCGCGCCTGAGGTTCATGAAGGCCGCCCCGCCAGCCGGGGCAGGGGCGGCTCTCCGTGGTGGATGCAAGCCCCCGGCTGGAATAGACTCTTCGTGGAGCGCGGGTGTCGCGTTCATGCCTGTTGTACTTCTCAGAGGAGGTTGGATATGAAAACATCGCTGTGGGGCCTGTGTGCTGTGTGCGTGGCTTCCCTGCTGTTGACCGCCTGCGGCGGCAATGACGATGGTTATGGATCGGTGGCCGTGAGCGATTCGACGCGGCGCGTGGCCATCTCTACCGGCGCGCTGACGCAGTCGGTCGCCAACGACGAGGCGCGCGACGAATGCGATGCCAGCGATTGCCGGGTGGTGCTCCAGTTCGAGCAGTGCGGTGCGGTCTCCGTGGGCACCAAGGCCGGTGGCGGTTTTGTGGTGGTGGCGAAAGGGGCTGGTACGGCCTTCGATGCGCAAACTGCGGCCAACAACGCCTGTACCGCCCAGGGCGGGGAGGGTTGTGGCCCGATCCCCAACCTCGAAGCGCAGTGCAACTGAGCTGGGCTTGAGCACGGAAGCGCTCCGGTCGGCCGGAGCGCGCTGGTGCTGCTGGCCACGCCGCCCCAGTGTGGCGAATTTGGTTAAAAGTTGATGCATGATTTCCGTTGATTGCCCTCTTTTGTTGAGGTAATCTGCGGCTCCATGGACAAGCTCAAGCAGCTCGAAACCTTCGCTTCCGTGGCCACCCGCGGCAGCCTCACCGCCGCCGCCAAGGCCGAGGGCGTGGCGCCGGCCATCATCGGCCGCCGGCTCGACGGCCTGGAGTCGCGTCTGGGTGTCAAGCTCATGGTGCGCACCACGCGCCGCATCACCCTCACGCACGAAGGCAGCGCCTTCCTGGAAGACTGCCAGCGCCTGCTGACCGACCTGGCCAACGCCGAGGCCAGCGTCAGCGCCGGCGGCGTGAAGGCCAGCGGGCACCTGCGCCTCACCGCGCCGGCCGGTTTCGGCCGCCGCCACGTGGCACCGCTGGTGCCGCACTTTCGCGAACTGCACCCCGAAGTGACGATCTCGCTCAACCTCAGCGACCGCGTGGTCGACGTGGCGGGTGAAGCCTACGACTGCGCCGTGCGCGTGGGCGACCTGCCGGACTCGTCGCTCGTGAGCGTGCGCCTGGCCGACAACCGCCGGCTGTGCGTGGCCACGCCGAAATACCTGCAGCAACACGGCCGACCCGCCACGCCGGCCGACCTGGCGCGGTTCGACTGCCTCACCCTGTCCAGCGATGCCTCGCAGACGCGTGGCTGGGCCTTCGCGGTGCCGGCCTCGGTGGGGGAGGGGACCGACATCGTGCACCTGCGACCGGGCGGTCCGCTGGACTGTTCGGACGGGCAGGTGTTGCACGAGTGGTGCCTGGCCGGCTACGGCATCGCCTGGCGCAGCATCTGGGAGGTGGAAGCCGACATCGCGGCCGGGCGGCTGGAGGTCTTGCTGGAGGACTACGCTGCGCCGCCCAACGGCATCTACGCGCTGTTTCCGCAGCGCAAGCACCTGGCACTGCGCGTGCGGCTGTGGATCGACTTCCTCAAGCACCACTACGGCCAGCCCGACTTCTGGTCGTCCGGGCGCACCTGATCTGGCGCTACAGTCGGGGCTGCGGGCCGCCGCTGGTGAGCGGTCGAGTTCATAGGGGACAACATGAAAATCGGACGCAAATACCTGGGCGTGGTGATGGCCCTGCTGCTCGTTGCCTGCGGCGGTGGTGGCGGTGACGAGGTGTCTCTGCCCAGCGCGGCGGAACTGTGCGGCAGCGTGGGCGTGCAGCCCAAGATCGCCAATGGCAGCAACTGCGCCACGCCGGAAAAAACGCCGGTGATCCTGCTGGTCGTGGTGGGGGCAGAGGGCAACTCCAGCATCTGCTCGGGCGTGCTGCTCACGCCGGTGAAGGTGCTGACGGCGGCGCATTGTGTGCCCGCCGGCACGCGCCGGGTGGCGGCCGCCGTGTGGCGCGCCGACGGCAGCGTCACCGCGTTGAACGCCAGCGGCTGGGTGCCCCATCCCGGCTTCGCCCAGAGCAGCACGGGCTATGTGAACGATGCGGCCGTGGTGACCCTGCCCGGCGCCATGCCCAACCCCACCATGCCGCTGCTGGTCAGCCAGCCGTCGAGCGTGGGTGACTCGGTGTTTCTCTCGGGCTGGGGCGGTCCGGGGTTCGAGCTGGCGGTGGGCTTTGCGAGCCTGACCACGGTCAACGACAACCACGTGGGCTTCACCTACACCGGCAAGCTCAGCAACGCCTGCGCGGGGGATTCCGGTGGCCCGGTCTACCGGGCGGTGGGCGGGCGCCAGGGCGTGGTCGGACTCACGTCGTCCGGCACGGTGGCCAACTGCGAGGTGGGTGATCGTTCGCTGTTCACCAACACCCAGGGCGCTTCGGTGCTGAATTTCATCCGTTCGCAGGCGCCGGGCGCGGCTGAAATCTGAAACCCTGTCGCCGTCATGGCGGCCTGACGTGCGTCAACCGGCCAGCGGCCCGTAGAGATCCCTGCGCCGCGCCGGCAACGGGGACGACCGGCGTGCACCGGTCAGGGCCTCCCGCGTCAGGGTTGTCCGCAGCAGCGCCGCGTCGCGCCCGGCACGGGTCCACACGCCCCCGTCGGGGCCCGCCACCGTGCTCAGTCCGCCGTAGTGAACGCCCGGTTCGTTGCCGCAGGCATTGGCGTAGGCCACGAACACCCGGTTTTCGCAGGCGCGCGCCGGCACCAGCAGGTTCGGCACCTCGTCGAACGCCATCATGTTGGCCGTGGGCACCAGCACCGCGTCGGCGCCCTGCAACGCCAGCAGGCGCACGGTCTCGGGGAACTCCACGTCGTAGCAGATCAGCAGGCCCAGGCGCCAGCCTTGCCATTCGAACAGCTGTGACGCCGCGTCGCCTGCGCTGAACTGCGCGCGGTCCATGTCGCCGAACAGGTGGGTCTTGCGGTAGTTCGCCAGGCGCGTGCCGTCGGGGGCGATGGCCTGCGTGGCGTTGAAGGGCTGGCCGCCGTGCGGGTGGTGTTCGGGGTAGCCGTAGACGATGGCGACGCCTTGGCGCTGCGCGATGCTGGCCACTGTCTGCGCCAGCGGGCCGTCGGCCGGCTCGGCCAGGGCCCGCACGCGCCCGGGACCGATGGCGTAGCCGGTGAGGCCCATCTCGGGGCACACCAGCAGTTGCACGCCCTGCGCCCGGGCCTGGGCGGCTGCGTCGTCGAGCCGCTGCAGCGCCTCGGCTGTCGTGCTCGCGTAGGTGGTTTGCCAGAGGGCGAGGGTGAGGGCTTCGGTCGGGGCCATGCTGACGGGGTGCTTGAGGGGGATTCAGTCGGGCAGCGCCATCGGTCCGATCTGCGCGAACAGGTCGCCCGGTCCCGGGTTCTCGGCATGACACCGCCCACCCAGGTGGTGCACGATGCCCCAGACCGCGTTGAGCGAGGTCTGCACCGCGCCTTCGACCCAGGCCGGCGTCCACGACACGTCGTCGCCCGCGATGAAAATGCCGCGCTCGGCGGCGGGAAAGGCGTCCTGCATGAAGTGGCTGTACATGCGGTGGTTGTAGCGGTAGTGGCCGGGCAGGGCGCCTTTGAAGGCGCCTAGGAAATGCGGGTCGGCTTCCCACGACACGCTGATCGGGTCGCCCACGATGTGGCTGGCGATGTCCACGTCGGGGTAGATTTTCTGCAGCGCCGAGAGCGCGAGCTGCACGCGTTTCTGTGTGTCGTGCGGCAACATCTTGAGCGCGTCGCCCATCCAGGCGTAGGAGAGGCAGATCACGCCTGGTTTGTCCGGCCCGTTGTCGAACAGGTAGGTGCCGCGCGTGAGGCGGTCGGTGAGCGTCATGCCCAGCGTGGGCCAGCCGTTGGCCTTCAGGTCGTTCCAGAACGGGCGGTCCACCATCACGAAGGTCTTGCTCGACTGCATGTAACGCGTGCGGTCCAGCGCCATCCAGTGCTTCTGCGAAAACAGGGTTTCTTCGACCGCGATCTGCGTGGTCAGCAGCCAGCTCTGGCAGGTGGTGAGCGCGGCCGGGTAGTGACGCGTGTTGCCCAAGGTGTCGGTCAGCGCGAGCTGGCCGTCGGGCGCGCGCGTGATGGCGGTCACGCCGTGTCGCGGCGCGCCCTGGTGCAGGCTGGCCAGCGTGGTGCCGGCTGGCCAGTGGCGCAGCTCGTGCTTGGCGGGCGCGTGGTGCCACAGGCCCACGGGCACTTGCTGGGCGCCGCCCACGATCAGGTGCTGGTTTTCATCGCAGCCGGTCAGCACCACGCGCAGGATCTCCAGCATGGAGTTGGGGAAGTCCGAGTCCCAGCCGCCGGTGCCGAAACCCACTTGGCCAAACACCTCGCGGTGGCGGAACGAGAGCGCGGCAAACGC
>JAHIQV010000530.1 GCA_018903185.1 Gammaproteobacteria bacterium
AATAGGTGAACAGCGGCACCACCATCATGAAGAGCAGCAGTGCGAGGGCGTTGTTGGGCGCATCCAGCGACGGCATGACCCCCAGGCCGGTGTAGAACCAGATCTGGCCCGACACCCAGCCCAGCAGGGCAAAACCCAGCAGGCTCAGGGCGAACATGAGCACGATGCGTTGGAGGATGTGGCGGCGTTTGTAGTGACCCAGTTCGTGGGCGAGCACGGCGTCGATCTCGGCCGGGTTGAGCTGCTGCAGCAGGGTGTCAAAGAACACCACGCGCTTGGCGGCACCAAAACCGGTGAAGTAGGCGTTGGCGTGGGCACTGCGCTTGCTGCCGTCCATGACGAACAGGCCCTTGGCGGCAAAGCCGCAGCGTTGCATGAGCGCGTTGACCCGCGTCTTGAGGGTTTCGTCCTGCAGCGGTTCGAACTTGTTGAACAGCGGGGCGATGAGGGTGGGGTAGAGCACCAGCGCCAGCAGGTTGAAGGCCATCCAGACACCCCAGGCCCACACCCACCAGCTCGCGCCCGCAGCACCCATGAGCCACAGCACCAGCGCGGCGATGGGCAGGCCCACGAGCGCACCCACCAGGGCCCCCTTGAGCAGGTCGCCCAGCCAGAGCGAGAGCGTCATCTTGTTGAAGCCGAAGCGCTCCTCGATGCGGAAGGTGGACCACCAGGCCAGTGGCAGCCCGATCAGGCCACCGATCAAAGAAAACGCGGCCAGCAGGGTGAGCTGTTGCACCATGCCACCACCGAGCGCCGCGAGCAGGGTCTGGTTCAGCCAGTCGAGTCCGCCCAGCAGCGTCCAGCCCAGCAACACAGCGGCTTCCAGGGCCGTGTCCAGCAGGCCGAAACGGGCTTTGGTGATGGTGTAGTCGGCTGCTTTCTGGTGGGCTTCGGGTGTGATGGTCTGGGCAAAAGCGGCCGGCACGGTGGCGCGGTGCCGGGCCACGTGCCGGATTTGCCGGCTGGCCAGCACGGTGCGCGTGATCAGACCGGCCACGAGCAGGGCGCAGAAAACGAGGGAAAGCATCAGGGCGGGGGATTCCATGAGGGGGAGTCTATCCAACACCGCATGCACATGGTGCCGGGAGGGATGGCCCGGACGGGCTCGCTGGCGGGGCGGACAGGCCAATCGGTGAAAATCGGCGGCATGACCGAACACACCACCCCTTCGTTGCCGGCCGCAGAACTTGCCGCGCCGAGCGATACGCCCCTCCTGACCAAGAGTGACCAGAATCTGGTCTGGCTCGATTGCGAGATGAGCGGTCTCGACCCCGAAAAAGAGCGCCTGCTGGAGATTGCGGTCGTCATCACCGGGCCGCAGCTCACACCGCGCGTGGAGGGGCCGGTGCTCGTGATCCACCAGAGTGATGCGGTGCTGAACGCCATGGACAACTGGAACAAGGGCACGCACGGCAAGAGCGGCCTGATCGACAAGGTGCGAGCCAGCACCGTGGATGAGGAGCAGGCGCAGGCCGAACTGCTGGCCTTCATCGCCCGCTACGTGCCCAAAAACGGCTCGCCCATGTGCGGCAACACCATCAGTCAGGACCGCCGTTTCCTGGTGAAGTACATGCCGAAGCTGGAAGCGTATTTCCACTACCGCTGCCTGGACGTGAGCACGCTCAAGGAGCTCGCCAAGCGCTGGCGACCTGAGGTTTACAACAGCTTCAAGAAACACCAGAGGCACACCGCGCTGGCCGATGTTCACGAATCGATCGACGAGCTGGAGCACTATCGCTCGCATTTCCTGCGGTGATTCAGCGCCGATGGCCCATTCCGCAGGACGGGCCACAGCGCTTCGACAGGCGCACGCGGCGTTCAAAGCTGTCAGTGCAACATGTCAAAATCGTGTCATTCACGAGAGCTTTCATGACAAAAAAATCCCGCTCAAGGTTCGTCGCCCGTCACATGGACGTGTTGCAACTGGGTTCCGCTATCGGTTTTCTGCTTTTGGTGGGGCTTTATGCGTCGCTCACCGGCGCGAACGTGCTGGGTCTGTCCAGCACCGCGGTCTGGCTGCTGATCATTTCTGCCGTGGTCGGCGGTTACATGGCCATGAACATCGGCGCCAACGACGTGGCCAACAACATGGGTCCGGCCGTGGGCTCGGGCGCCATGACCATGGGCTGGGCGATCATCATCGCCGCAGTCTTTGAAGCCTTGGGAGCGATCGTGGCCGGTGGCGAGGTGGTGGGCACCATCAAGGGCGGCATCATCGACAGCCAGCAGATCACCAACGCGACACTGTTTGCCTGGGTGATGTTTGCCGCCTTGCTGGCCGGTGCGCTCTGGCTGAACCTGGCCACAGCGATCGGGGCGCCGGTGTCGACCACGCACTCCATCATTGGCGCGGTCATGGGCGCGGGCATTGCGGCCGGGGGATGGGGTCTGGTCAACTGGGCGACCATCGGTTCGATCGTGGTGAGCTGGGTGGTTTCGCCCTTGATGGGCGGTGCCATCGCCGCCGCCTTCCTCTATGTGATCAAGCGCAGCATCACCTACCGCAACGAAATGACCGAGGCGGCCACCCGCACGGTGCCATGGCTCATCGCGGTGATGGCCTGGGCTTTTGCCACGTACATGCTGCTCAAGGGCTTGGGACAGTTGGTGAAGGTGGACTTCTGGGTGTCGGTGCTTGCGGGTGCACTTTTTGGCGTTGTTGCGTGGGCGCTGGTGCGAAAACCGATCGCGCGCACGGCCATGCGACTGGACAACAGCAAGGAAGGTGTCAATCGTTTGTTCACCTGGCCCCTGGTGTGCTCGGCGGCGCTGTTGAGTTTTGCGCACGGCGCCAACGACGTGGCGAACGCGGTCGGTCCGCTGGCGGCGATCTATGAAGCGGTGAAGTCGGGGGCCATTGCCACCAAGGCCGCGACGCCGATGTGGGTCATGCTGCTGGGGGCGCTCGGGCTGGCGGTGGGCTTGACGCTCTATGGTGCCAAGCTGATCCGCACCGTGGGCAAGGAGATCACCGAACTGGACAACATGCGGGCCTATTCCATCGCGATGGCCGCCACATTGACCGTCATCATGGCCTCGCAGCTGGGCATGCCGGTCTCGACCACCCACATCACCATCGGCGCCGTGTTCGGCGTGGGCTTCCTGCGCGAGTTGCTCAAGGTCAACTACGCCAAGATGGAATCGGTGGTCTTCGCCGGGCACACGGGTGAAGACCGGGCCGAGGTCGAAGCCTATCTGCAGCGTTTCGAGACGGCCGAAGTGCAGGAGAAAAATCGCATGCTGGCCGACATGAAGCGCCGCGCGAAGCTGCACGAAGCGGCCGAAGGCGCCGTATTCGCCAAGAAGGAGCAGAAGGCGCTGAAGAAGGTTTACAAGAAGGAGCTGGTCAAACGCTCTGCGGTGCTGCGGATCGTGGCCGCCTGGATCATCACCGTGCCCGCTACCGCTGTGCTGGCGGCCATCCTGTTTCATGTCGTCTCTGCAGTGCTGGGTTGATGTTTTGAATATTCTCTAGGGTTTTCCCTGAAAATCTGCCATAATCGCTGGCTGCGCAGGAAACTGCGTTGATTTGTGCATCTGCCTCACACACAAAGCCTCCCGATTCTTGTGCTGTCTGCCCCTTCTCTGGAAGGGGATCAGCCAGCCCGCCACGGTTCAAGCCGCTGGCGTTGCGGATGAGGCCATTCGCTCCCGGTGTCTCATGCTTTTGAGCTGGGCACCGAGCGCGTTGACCGTTTGATGGTTGATGTTTTGTAACCACGAACGGATCAAGCGCCCAGGAGCGCCCGCCCATGAGGCGGGCATCTTCCTTGTGCTTTATTCGATCAATTGCGCTGTATCTGCGCAAGGACGAACATGAGCGACTCTTTTGAAGCCCGCGGCGATTTCTCGCCCGAAATCCTTTCCACCGAATCCGACCACCTGCTGGATCTGGCCGTTGAGCTGGACACCCCTGAAGTGCCCGCAGAACCCAATGGCTTCGAGCTGCTGGGTCTGGCGCCCGAGCTGGTGCAGGCCTGTGCCGACCTCGGCTACGTGCAGCCCACACAGGTGCAGAACAATGTGGTGCCCAAAGCCATGCTCGGCGAAGGCGAAAAGCGTTTTGCCGACCTGATGGTTTCCAGCCAGACCGGCAGCGGCAAGACCGCCGCCTTCCTGCTGCCCGTGCTGCACACCTTGCTGCAACAACAGGCCCAGGCCGAAGCCAATGAAAAAGCCGAGTTTGATCAGAGCGTTGCCGATGCCCTGGCACGCGGCGAAGTGGCTCCGAAGCGCGCCAAGCGCAAGGACCCGACCAACCCGCGCAACTTCAAGGCCGCCACCCCCGGCGCCCTGATCCTGTGCCCGACGCGCGAACTCGCCCAGCAGGTGGCCAACGACGCCATCGACCTGGTGCGCCATTGCCGTGGTCTGCGCATCGCCAACGTGGTGGGCGGCATGCCTTACCAGTTGCAGATCGCCAAGCTGCAGAACGCCGACCTCGTGGTCGCCACGCCCGGCCGCCTGCTGGACCTGCAGCGCTCGCAGCAGATCAAGCTCGACCAGGTGCAGTTCCTGGTGGTCGACGAAGCCGACCGCATGCTGGACCTCGGCTTTGCCGACGACCTGGCCGATGTCAACGACATGACCAGCCAGCGCCGCCAGACCATGATGTTCAGCGCCACCTTTGCGCCGCGCATCCAGCAGCTCGCCATGCGCGTCATGCACGATGGCGGCAAGCACGTGCAGAAGATCCAGATCGACAGCCCACAGGAACAACACGCCAACATCAAGCAGGTGCTGTTCTGGGCCG
>JAHIQV010000531.1 GCA_018903185.1 Gammaproteobacteria bacterium
CCATCGCGCTCGCGCAACATGGGCCGGGAAAAAGCCAGCCATTGGGCCGGTGAGTGAGGCCCAAAGCCGGTGGAAATGGAGGCCAGGTAAGCCACTGCGTCCTGCTCGCTGGCGAACGATGGGTTCTGGCCCAGATAGTCGCCGATGCGCTGCAGGGCCGCCCATTCGATCACCGGACCGACGTCGTTGAGCACCAGCCGGCGCGGAGCCAGCGCGGGCTGGGCCGCGATCGCCATGCCGATGAGGCCGCCCATGCTGGTGCCTACCCAGTCGATCGCGGCGTCGGGAGCTTCGGCCCGCACCTGCAGTACCAGCGCCGCCAGATCGGCCACGTAGTTGCCCAACTGGTACGCCATGGGATCGGCCTGCCAGTCGCTGTACCCCCTACCAGCGACATCGACCGCCAGCACGCGCGAACGCGGTGTCAGCGCCTGCGCCAGCACATCAAAATCACGCCCCTGACGCGAAAGCCCGTGCACACAGATGACCACATGGCGCCCCTGTGCCTTCGGGTCGGCCGACCAGTCCCAGAAGGCCATGCGGCGCACCCCACCGTCGCGGGCCGCGGGCCCGCTGACGGGCAGAAATCGAAGCTGTGGTGACTGCATGAACCGGGCCCTTCCCTGTGTCTCCGTGATAATGAATCCAGTGTTTTCAACCTATCGTAATGGAACAGGAGCTTACCCATGCTTGCCAACAAAACTGCCCTTGTCACCGGTTCCACCAGCGGCATCGGACTGGGCATCGCCAAAGCGCTCGCGCGCCAGGGTGCCAACATCGTGCTCAACGGTTTTGGCGATGTCGAAGGTCCGAAAGCCGAGATCCTCGCCCTGGGGGTCCAGGTCGCGTACCACGGTGCCGACATGAGCAAACCCGCCGAGATTGAAGACATGATGAAGTTCGCCGCCGAGCGGTTCGGGCGTGTGGATATCCTGGTCAACAACGCCGGCATCCAGCACGTGGCGCGGGTGGAAGACTTCCCCGTGGAGAAGTGGGACGCGATCATCGCGATCAACCTCACCAGCGCCTTCCACGCTTCCCGCCTGGCGATTCCGGCCATGCGCGCGGCCAACTGGGGCCGCATCATCAACGTGGCCTCGGTGCACGGCCTGGTGGGCTCGGCTGAAAAGTCGGCCTACGTGGCGGCCAAACACGGGGTGGTCGGCCTGACCAAGGTGACGGCCCTGGAAAACGCGACCTCCGGCGTGACCTGCAACGCGATCTGCCCGGGCTGGGTGCTCACGCCGCTGGTGCAGAAACAGGTGGACGCCAAAGCGGTTGCGCTGGGCGTTTCCAATGAAGAAGCGAAGAACGTCTTGCTCGGCGAAAAAGAGCCTTCGATGCAGTTCACCACCCCGGAGGAGCTGGGTGAACTGGCCGTCTTTTTCTGCTCGCCGGCCAGCAACAACGTGCGCGGCGTGGCCTGGAACATGGACGGTGGCTGGGTGGCGCAATAACAGGCCGACAACGCGAAACAAAAGGCCCGCGATGCAGGCCTTTTTCCTGGGAGCAGCGTTACTCAACGCAGCTGGATCGAACCGGACACCGTCACGCTCACCATGCTCTTGCCCGCCTCGACCGGCACCGGGGCATCGGCCATCGAGGTCTTGGCTTCCATGGCCATCATGCGCGGGCGCACCGGTCCACCGCCCTGGTCGGCCGAACTGACCGACACCTCGCGCAGGGTGTAGCCACTGAAACCAAAACCCTTGGCCACTTCAGCGGCCTTGCCTTTGAAGCGCTCGATCGCCTGCCCCTGCACATCCGATTCGAGGCGCTGCTGGGCCTTGCGCGACAGCGAAAAACCCACCTCGCCCATCGTGAGCGTCTGGACCTTGCCGGCGGTGCTGCTGATGCGGCCAAAGTCGCGCCCCTCCAGCCACAGTTCGGCGCTGCCCCGCCAACCGTTGATCTTGCCGTTGGTGCCATAGCGCGGATACAGGCTGAACTGCCCGGTCCGCAGTTCCAGCAACTCCGGCTGCGCCGCCGGCCGGGCCACGGCCAGCGCCGCGTCAAGCGCCTGTTTGAGCTGACTCTGGACCGCGGTGGCGTCGTTGCCTTCGCGCGTGGTGCTCAGGCTCATGGAAAGCCAGTCCTGCTCGACCTCCAGAAAGCTGCTCGCGGACAGGTTCACCACATGGGCCGGCTCATGGGCAACGGCGGGGGTCTGGGCCCATCCAACCGACAGCAGCCCACCACAGGCCAACGCGACCAGCAGCGACCGACCAGGAACAAATGAAATCTCAGCGCCGTTTTTATTCAGGAAGGTTTTCAGCATGGAACTCTACTTTCTCGGTTGTTGATCAAACGACTGGTTGCGCAACTGCTCGCGCAACCGCTGCCGTTCTTCGACCGAGAGTCGGTAGGGTTTGACTTCCTCCGCGTCACTGTCGCTGTCCGAATAGCGCAAGGCATCACGCAGCCGCACCGGGCCACGCGGCTCGCCCGCGGAAGACTCCAAAGGCAGCACCATGGCCGCTGCCTGAACCTGGTCCTGATGGGCGGGAACCTCCGCGGCACCGACCGTGGGCGAGAGACACAGCAAAAGACTTCCCAGAGAAAAAACCAGCTTCATGTTGGAACGGGGCATGGATAAAAGCATCATTGTGGGAGGCAAGCATGGTAACGGTCCTGACCCCTTGGGCAACAGTTGTAACAGCCTGTCAAGAACACAAAAAACGTGGCCTGACAAGCACTTGGCGCTGCCACAATGGCCTCTGTTACATTTTCCGAGAGTTGCTGCCATGCCACAAACCAACACCCGCCCGAACAAGATCCTGGTCGTAGACGACGACGTCCGCATCCGCGATCTGCTGCGCCGCTACCTGATGCAGGAAGGCTTTGAAGTGATGCTGGCCGAAGACGGCAAGGCCCTCAACCGCGTGCTGCAACGTGAAGCGGTGGACCTGATCGTGCTTGACCTCATGATGCCCGGCGAAGACGGCCTGTCCATCTGCCGCCGCCTGCGCGCCAACGCCGACCGCACACCCATCATCATGCTGACCGCCAAGAGCGAAGACGTGGACCGCATCGTCGGGCTTGAAGTCGGCGCCGACGATTACCTGGGCAAGCCCTTCAACCCGCGCGAACTGCTGGCCCGCATCCACGCCGTGCTGCGCCGCCGACCGCCGACCGAAGTGCCCGGTGCACCGTCGCAGGATGCCGAGATGGTGACCTTTGGTCCGTTCGAGTTCGACCTGAGCCTGCGCACCCTGCGCAAGGAGGGCGTGGACCTGCCCCTCACCACCGGCGAGTTCGCCATGCTCAAGGCCCTGGTGCGCCACCCGCGCCAGCCGCTGTCGCGCGAGAAGCTGGCCCAGCTCGCCCGCGGCCGTGAGTTTGAACCGTTCGACCGCAGCCTGGACGTGCAGGTGTCGCGCCTGCGCAAGCTGATCGAAGAGGATGCAGCCTCGCCGCGCTACCTGCAGACGGTCTGGGGGGTGGGCTATGTGTTCGTGCCGGACGGCAGCGCCTGATGTCCGAAGAGTCGCGCGTTCCGTTTGAAACCCAGCCCGCTGCTCTCGAAACGGCCCCCGCGCCACTGGGTATTCGTCCGCCCAGGGAAGTCAGCCTTTTCTGGCGCACGTTCTTCCTGTTGGCCATGCTGCTGCTGGGTTGCATCATTGCGTGGCTGCAGACCTTTCGCGCCCTGGAGTTTGAACCCCGTGCGCTGCAAAGCGCCCAGCAGCTGGCCTCGCTGGTCAACCTCACCCGCGCCGGGCTGATCCACGCCGATTCCATCGCGCGGGTGTCTCTGGTCAAGACACTGGCAGACGAAGAGAAGGTGCGCATCGCACCGCGCGAGCCGGGCGACACCTACCGTCTCTACAACACCGACTCGCTCAGCCGCCGCATCAGCGAACAGGTCAAGGCCCGCCTGGGACCAGACACCGTGGTGGCCCGTGAAGTGAACAACACGGGCGGGCTGTGGATCGGATTCAGCATCGACAACGATCCCTACTGGCTGCAGACCGATCCCTCACGCGTCGAACTGGTGGCCGGCATCACGTGGCTCATCTGGCTCGGCACGGCCGCCCTGCTCTCCCTGGCCGGAGCGGCCCTGATTGCGCGGCTGATCAACCGCCCGTTGAAGAAGCTCTCGTTTGCCGCCAGCCGGGTGCGCGAAGGGGATTTCAACGCCAGCCAGCTCAATGAGACAGTGGCCACCAGCGAAATCCGCCAGGTCAACATCGGCTTCAACCGCATGGCCCAGCGACTCTCCAAGATCGAGCAGGACCGCGCGCT
Source organism: Gammaproteobacteria bacterium (assembly GCA_018903185.1). Lineage (GTDB taxonomy): Bacteria > Pseudomonadota > Gammaproteobacteria > Burkholderiales > Burkholderiaceae_C > Hydrogenophaga. The sequence goes on from JAHIQV010000531.1 coordinate 4,246, forward strand.
CATGCTGGCCGGCATTTCCCACGATCTGCGCACGCCCCTGGCGCGTTTGCGGCTGGAAACCGAGATGAGCGTGGGCGACCCGCAGGCCCGCGAGCACATGGCGGCCGACATCGAACAGGTCAACGCCATCATCGACAAGTTTCTCGACTACGCGCGCCCCGACCACCTGGAGCCCGAGCGCGTGAGTCTCAACCAGGTCATCGACGCCGCCGTGTTTTCGCTGGGCAGCGCGCCGGACGTGGAGGTGCTCACCGCCATTCCTGCCGACACGGTGGTCATGGGCGACGCGGTGGAGCTGCACCGCGTGTTCTCCAACCTGCTGGAAAACGCCCAGCGCTATGGCAGGGATCCGGAAAGTGGTCGGGTGCGGATCGAGATCGCCGCCCGCACCAAGGACGAATGGGTGCTGATCAAACTGCGTGACCACGGTACCGGTGTGCATGCGGAGATGCTGGCCCAGCTGACCCAGCCGTTCTTCCGGGGCGATGCCTCCCGTACCTCGGCCACCGGCACCGGCCTGGGCCTGGCCATCGTCGAGCGGGCGATTGCCCGCATGGGTGGACGCTTTACCCTGGCCAACAGCAGCACCGGCGGACTGGCTGCGCACATCAAGCTGCCGCTCGCCAAAGCCTGAGGCCGAACCCGCTCAGGGTGTCACGGTCAACAAAACCACCGCCCGGGCTTCGATCGACAATCCCTGCCCTACGGGTCCGAACTTCTCGGCGGTCTTGGCTTTCACATTGACCTGGTGCACCGCCACGCCGAGTGCACGCGCAATGGCCTCGCCCATGGCGGCGATGTGGGAAGCCAGCTTGGGTGCCTGCGCGATCACGGTGCTGTCGATGTTGCCAACCTCGAAACCGGCCGCGCGAACGCGGCGCATCGCTTCGGCCAGCAACACGATGGAATCGGCACCCTTGAAGCGTTCATCGGTGTCCGGAAAATGGCGACCGATATCGCCCAGCGCAGCCGCTCCCAGCAACGCATCGGTGATCGCATGCAACAGCACGTCAGCATCCGAATGACCCAGCAGACCCATGGCGTGGGGAATGGTGACGCCGCCGATGATCAACGGACGACCGGGTACCAGGGCATGCACGTCCCAGCCCTCGCCGATGCGAAAAGACATGTGCGCGGCATTCATGTTCTGCTCCTGAGAATGGCTTCTGCCATTGCAAAGTCTTCCGGATAGGTGACCTTGAAATTCTGCGCGCTGCCGGGCACCAGCAGCGGTTGCAGCCCCGCCAGCTCCATGGCGCTGGCCTCGTCGGTCACACCGGCAAAGCCATTGTCTGCCTGGGCGGCCAGTGCCGCGCGCAAGGCGCCAATGCGGAACATCTGCGGCGTCTGCGCGAGCCACTTGTCCGAGCGGTCCACGGTCGCAGCCACCCGGCCCGCGGTTTCCACCTTGAGCGTGTCGGGCAGCTTGAGCGCCAGCAGGCCACCCACGGCATCGTGCGCGCAGGCGTCCATCAGATGCTCGATCTGCGCCGGGGTGACCAGGCAGCGCGCCGCATCGTGCACCAGCACCCAGTCGCTGTTATCGGCCCCGCTGTCCAGCAGCACCTGCAGGCCATTGAACACACTCTGAGCCCGGGTGGCACCACCACAGCGTGCGAGCTGGGTGCGTGGATCGTCCAGACTCAAAAAGTGGTCGCCGGGCGCCACCACCACCAGGCAACGCCCGATGCGCTCCACCGCCTGAAACGCCGTCAGCGTGTGCAGCACCATGGGCAGACCGGCCAGGGGCTGGTATTGCTTGGGCTCAGCGGTGCCAGCGCGCGAACCCGAGCCAGCGCAGGGCAACAGGGCATGGCAACGGGGTGCCGGGTTGAGGGGAATGGGGAGAGGTGTGTCGGTCATGGAGTGACCGCATTCTAGAATCAGTGCTTTCACACCCCCCACCTCAACAGGCGGGGGGTGTTTGTCATGGGATCTGCAGGACCCGAGGTCTTGCACCCCGCACCGCGCGAGCCACCAACGCCCATGGAACTGCCCAAACTCAC
>JAHIQV010000532.1 GCA_018903185.1 Gammaproteobacteria bacterium
GCCACGCCCTGCACCTGGAGATGCGCACCCGCATGATCGTGGAGGCATGAGCGACGCGCCGGGCCGCCCCAAGCAAGCTCGCACCGGAGTGCGCAGCACGAAGGTAGTCCCGTAAGCCTTCAAAACCTCCCCCCGGGGAGGTCCTGCTTTGCCAGGTCCGATGCCCGCGCCGTGTGGCGCTGGCGTCGGACCCCGCCCCCTGGACCCCAACGATGTCGATTGCACGCCTTTTCTCGGCCGCGCTGACCGCCGCCGCCCTGTTGCTGAGCCCGCTCGGCAACGAAGCCCAGGCGCAGGCCTACGAGGCCCATCTGCCCGCCGACCTGGCCACCAACCCCGACCTGTGCGCCCTCGTGCCCTGCGCGGAGGTGTTCCCGGGCGCCCAAAGTTTTTCCCAGCGCATGGGCCAGCCACCGTATGTGGAGGCCTACGGCGACGCCGACCCGCAACAGCCGGGCAAAAAGGCCCTGCTGGGCTACGTGATGCTCTCGACCGACATCACCGACACCCCGGCCTATTCCGGCAAGCCGGTGATCACGCTGATCGGCATGGACGCGCGCGGCCGCTACGTCGGCGTGAAGGTGCTCAAGCACTCCGAGCCCATCCTGCTGCTGGGCATCCCCGAGTCCACGCTGGTCAACTTCAACAACCAGTACCTCGGCAAGTCGGTCACCGACCAGATCGAGGTCGGCCCTTCGCGCCCGGACGAGAACATCCTGGGCCTGGACGCCATCTCCGGCGCCACCGTCACGGTGATCGCGCAGAACCAGGTGATGCAGCTCTCGGGCTCGGCGGTGGCCCGCCAGGTCGGCATCATCGAACCCACCCGCCGCGACCCCGCACGTTTCGTGACCAGCGGCCGGCCCTACCGCTGGGACGAGCTGGTGAAGATGGGCGCGGTGCAGCGCCTGCGCGTGATGCCAGAGCAGCTGGGCCTGGAGCGCAGCGCCGAGCCCTTCATCGAGCTGTGGTTCGGTGACCTCAACCACCCCGATGTGGGCCAGAGCCTGCTCGGCAAGTCGGGCTTCGCCACGCTGCGCTCGCGCCTGAAAGACAGCGAACAGGCGCTGTTCGTGGTGCGCAGTGCCGGCATCGAATCCTTCAAGGGCTCGGGGTTCGTGCGCGGTGGCATCTACGACCGCATCCAGGTCAAGCAGGGCGCCGATGCCTTCACCTTCCGGGACCTGGACTCGTTCAACCTCTATGGGCTGGAAGCGGAGGGGGCGCCGCGCTACTCCGAGTCGGCGATCTTCGTGATCCGCTCCGAGAGCTTCTCGGCGGCCTACCCCTGGAAGCTGGCCTTCCTGGGCAACCGCGTGGACCGCGCCACCGGGCACCGCAGCTTCGCGGTCTTCGAGACCAAATACTGGCTGCCCGCCGAAATGCTGCAAGGCGGCCGCCCGGTGGTCACCGAGCCCGATGCCCCCTGGGTGCGCATCTGGAAGTCACGCGCCATCGAGATCGCCCTCTTCAGCGCCCTGCTGCTGGCGGTGGCCGTGGTCTATGCCCTGCGCGACAAGCTCACGCGGCGCTCGACCCACAAGAACAAATGGCCGGTCAACGCCTTCAAATACTCGGCCTGGGCCATCAGCATCGGCTTCGTCGGCTTCGGCCTGCTGGCGCAGCCCTCCATCACCCAGGTGCTGACCTGGTTCCACGCCCTGCTGTTCCAGTGGACCTGGTCGCTGTTCCTGTCGGACCCGTTCATCTTCATCTTCTGGGTCTTCATCATCGTCACCGTGTTCGTGTTCGGGCGCGGGCTGTTCTGCGGCTGGATGTGCCCTTTCGGCTCGCTTTCCGAAGCGCTTTACAAGGTGGGTCGCGTGATCGGCCTCAAGCGCTTCCAGACCAAGGTGCCGCAGGTCTGGCACGACCGGCTCAAGTGGCTGAAGTACGCCATCTTCTTCGGTCTGCTGGTGGTGTCCATGTTCTCCATGGGTCTGGCCGAGGTGCTGGCCGAAGTGGAACCGTTCAAGACCACCTTCCTGGTCGGCATCACGAACCGCAGCTGGCCCTACGGACTGTTCGTGGTGGTGATCCTGGGTCTGTCGCTGTTCATCGAACGCCCCTACTGCAAGTACATCTGCCCGCTGGGCGCCTCGCTGGCCATGCCCAGCACCTTCCGCTGGTTCGGCCTGCAGCGCAAGCAGGACTGCAACAGCTGCAAGGCCTGTGCCGTGGGTTGCGGCGCGCAGGCGATCGACGCCGACGGCCGCATCGACCACCGCGAGTGCCTGCACTGCCTGGACTGCATGGTGCTCTACACCGACCAGAAGGGCTGCCCGCCGCTGGCCAAGGAGCGCAAGCGCCGCGAGCGCGACGGCCTGCTCATCACGCCGATCGGGCGCAACGGCTACTTCATCCCCATCGAACCGGTCTCGCCCGTGAGCGCCCGGGCGGCGCAGGGCCCCGATCCGCGCATGCCCACCGCGCCCGCCCAGCCCTGGCCCGGCGGCCGAGCCCCTGGCCTCAAAGGTCTGTGGCAGGAAGTGCAGCACCACCTGTGGCCCTGGAGCCGCGACGGCTGGAAGAGCCAGCGCGCCCTGCAGTTCGCCGGGCTCTCGCTGGCCCTGGCCGCGAGCGTGGCCTGGCTGCTGGCGGCCGACGGGCGGCTGTCGGCCAGCGCCATCATCGGCTGGTGGTTCGGCTGGAGCGTCTACGAGGTGCTGATCCGCATGGCGGGCAAGCGCTACGTGAAGGACGGCCCGTGGTGGCAGGCGCGCTACCGCGTGGCGAACTGGATGGACATGCTCAGCTACGTCGGGTTCAAGAACCTGCTGATCGGTGCGACGCTGTTCCTCGCGCTCAAGACCCTCGGGCAGCTGGCGTGAAGACCCAAAGCTTCTGGCGCCAACGGCTGGCTTGCGTGTGGCTGCTGGGCCTGGCCTTGCCCGCGTGCTCCGCGTGGTCCGCCGTGTGGCGGGTGGAGCCGGGCGGCGACATCCAGGCCGTCGTGACGCAGGCCGCCGCTGGCGACGTGGTGGAAGTGGCGCGCGGGTTCTACAGCGTGAACCTGCGCATCGACAAGCCCCTGACCCTGCGCGGCATCAACCGCCCCACCCTCAGCGGCGGCCAGCGCGGCGACACCATCCGCGTCGCCTCGCCCGACGTGCTGATCGAAAACCTGATCGTGCGCGACTCGGGCACCAGCCTGAAAAGCCAGCACGCGGGCATCTACGTGCAGCCCGGTTCGCACCGCGCCGTGGTGCGGCGTTGCGACCTGACCTACAACCTCTTCGGCCTGTGGATCGAAAAAGCCAACGAAGTGCGCATCGAAGACAACCGCATCACCGGCCTGCGCGACTTCAACTCCTCGCAGCGCGGCAACGGCATCCAGCTCTACAACACGCAGGGCGCGCGCATCACCGGCAACGACATCAGCTTCGTGCGCGACGCGCTCTATGTCGACGTGTCGCACCACGCCGAATTCCGCGCCAACCGGCTGCACCACAGCCGCTACGGCGCGCACTACATGAACTCGTACCACAACCTGTGGGAAGACAACGACAGCTACTACAACCGCGGCGGCCTGGCCCTGATGGAGGTGCGCGACCAGGTGGTGCGCGGCAACCGCACCTGGGGCAACTCCGACCACGGCATCATGCTGCGCACCCTGCAGGACTCGGTGATCGAAAACAACGTGGTGGCCGGCAACGCCCGCGGCTTCTTCATCTACGACGTCGAGTACGTGACCCTGCGCAACAACCTGGTGGTGGACAACCACGTGGGCGTGCACCTGTCCGCCGGTTCCACGCGCAACCAGGTGGTGGGCAACGACTTCATCGCCAACCGGGAGCAGGTGCGCTACGTGGGCGCACGCGACGAACCCTGGGGCCACCCCAAGCCCGGCCAGGGCAATTACTGGAGCAACTACCTCGGCTGGGACCGCGACGGCAACGGCATCGGCGACCTGTCCTACGAAGCCAACGACCTGGTGGACCGCCTGCAGTGGCGCCACCCTTCCATTCAACTCTTGCTGGGCAGCCCCGCCGTGCAGGCCCTGCGCGTGCTGGGACACCAGTTCCCGGTGCTGCGCGTGCCCAGCGTGATCGATCCCCATCCGGCCATGGCGCCGAAACATCCCCACTGGAGCACATGGCGTGACAAGTATTTCCGCTGAGGCCCTGCACCTGGAGGGCGTCACCAAACCCTACGGCAGCCGGCGTGCGCCGCTGCTGGCGCTGGACAACGTGAGCCTGCGGGTGCCGCGCGGCCAGCTTTTCGGCCTGATCGGCCACAACGGCGCCGGCAAGAGCACGCTGTTCAAGCTCGTGCTCGGCCTCATCACCCCCAGCCAGGGCCGCATCCAGGTCAACGGCTGCGCGGTGAACGGCCCCGACTTCCGCACCACGCGGCGCGCCCTGGGCTACCTGCCCGAGAACCTGGTGCTGTACGACAACCTCACCGGACTGGAGACGCTGCGCTTCTTCGCGCGCCTCAAGGGCGCACCGCAGACACAGTGCGCCGCCCTGCTCGACCGCGTCGGCCTGACCCGGGCCGGCGGGCGTGCGGTGCGCGAGTACTCCAAGGGCATGCGCCAGCGGCTGGGTTTTGCCCAGGCCCTGCTGGGCGACCCGCAGCTGCTGCTGCTCGACGAACCCACCACCGGCCTGGACCCGTCGGCGATCCGCGATTTCTACGACCAGCTCGACCTGCTTCGCTCGCAGGGCGTGACCCTGGTCATCAGCTCGCACATCCTGGCCGAACTGCAACAGCGCGTCGATGCGCTGGCCATGCTCAGCAACGGCCGCGTGTGTGCGCAGGGCTCGGTGCAGGCGCTGCGCGAGCGCTCGCGCATGCCCCTGGTGTTCCAGCTGCGCGCCGCACCGACCTGGCTGCAGACCCTGGCCACCGAACTGCCCGGGCAACTGGCCGGCGCCGACATCGCGCTGCAGCAGCGCGAACCCGGCCTGCTGGAACTGCGTTGCCCCCGCGAGCACAAGATGCGCGTGCTGGCCTGGCTGGCCAGCGCGGAGCTGAGCGATCTGCAGATCCACGAACCCTCGCTGGAGGACGTGTACTTCGGCCTGAGGGAGGCCCCATGAACGTTTCATTGCAATGGCGCCAGGTGCAGGCCGTGGCCGCCAAGGAATTCCGCGACCGGCTGCGCAACCGCTGGGTGCTGGCCGTGGCCGTGGTCTTCACCGTGTTCTCGCTGCTCATCACCTACTTCGGCTCGGCCGCGCAAGGGCAGATCGGCCCGCGCTCGATCGAGCTCACCATCGCCAGCCTGGTCAGCCTGGTGATCTACCTGATCCCGCTGATCGCCCTGCTGCTCGGCTTTGACGCCATCGTCGGCGAGCGCGAGCGCGGCTCGCTCGACCTGCTGCTGGCGCTGCCCATCACGCGGCTGGAACTGCTGCTGGGCAAGTATGTCGGGCTCGCGGGTGCGCTGACGCTGTCCACCGTGTCGGGCTTTGCGCTGGTGGCCCTGCTGCTGTACCAGCGCTTCAGCTGGGCCGGCCTGTACCACTACGCCGGCTTCGTGCTCAGTTCGGTGCTGCTGGGGCTGGCGTTCCTGAGCCTGGCGGTGCTGCTGTCGGTGCTGGCCCGCGACCGCACCCGCGCCTCGGGCCTGGCCATCGCGCTGTGGTTCGCGCTGGTGCTGGTGTTCGACCTGCTGCTGCTGGGCCTGCTGGTGGCCACCGGTGGCCAGTTCGGCGGCCAGGTCTTCGCCTACCTGCTGCTGCTGAACCCGGCCGACATCTTCCGCATCCTCAACGTGTTTTCGCTCGACGACGTGCAGCGCCTCTATGGCCTGGCCAGCATCCTGCCCCCGGCGCTGAGCCAGGTGGGCTGGCTCACCAGCGCCATGCTGGCCTGGATCGTCGCACCCCTTGCCCTGGCTTCCTGGAGATTCCGACCATGAACACCCCTTCCCACTACCCCATGAACCGCCGCCGCCTGCTGTGCGGCTGCGCCGGCCTGGCCACCCTCAGCCTGCTGGGCTGCGGCCAGAGCGGCGATGCCACCACCAGCGCCCCGGCCGAGATCGACGCCCAGTCCAGTTGCTCGCTGGACGGCATGCAGTTGTCCGACTACCCCGGCCCCAAAGGCCAGATCCGCTACGCCGGCGTGGCCGAGGTGCAGTGGTTCTGCGATTCGGTGGAATTGCTGTCGGTGCTGCTGGCGCCCGAGCAGGTGCGCGCGGTGGTGTCGGTGCACGTGCAGGACATGGGCCAGGCCGACTGGGACCAGCCCCGGGGGCACTGGATCGACGCGCGCCAGGCGCTCTACGTGCTGGGCAGCAAACGCCACGGTTCCATGGGCCCCACGGCCGCCAGCTTTGCCGCCGAAGCCGAGGCCCAGGCCTTCGTGCAGCAATACGGCGGCCGCCTGCTGCGCTACGCCGACATCAAGCCCGAGATGGTGGATCTCAGCGGTGGCGCCCTGCACGACACCCGCATGTGATGCTGCAACGCCGCGGGTTCATCGGTCTCTCGCTACTGGGCAGCGTGGCGGTGTTCGCCGGTCTGGGCTTGCGCTCGCCGGGTGACCCGGTGGCAGCTGCCCGAACCGACTCGGAACTGCCGTCCGACGTCTGCCTGGTGGCGCCCACTTTTTCTTACGACGCCGCCTCCGGCCTGCCGTTGAGCGCAGCACGCGAGGTGCCACCCGAGGCGCGCTGCCCGGTCTGCGGCATGTTCCCGGCCCGCCAGCGGCGCTGGGCGGCACAGGTCATTTTTTCCAACGGCGACGTGCAGTACCTGGACTCGCCCCTGAGCCTGTTTCTTTACCTGCAGCAGGTCCCGCGCTACACCGCCGGCCAGAGCGCCGACCGCATCGTGGCCTCGTACGTCACCGACCTGGACAGCGGCGCCTGGATACCCGCCGGGCAGGCCTGGTATGTGCACGGGTCCGGGCAGATGGGCCCGATGCGATCGGGCAACCTGCCTGCGTTCGCCACCAAACACCAGGCAGGGGTGTTCATCGACCAGCACGGAGGCGAATGGCTCACGGCCGCGCGCTTGCGCAAAGGCCTGCC
>JAHIQV010000066.1 GCA_018903185.1 Gammaproteobacteria bacterium
GACAGGCTGAAACGGTCACCGCTGGCGTTCGCGCCGAACTGGGCGCCCAGATCGGCCCAGGCTTCGCCCAACTGGTTTTCATCCAGCGCTTTCTGGTCGCCCTGGGCCAGCACGCCGGCCAGCAACAGACCAGCCGTGGCGCCGGCCAGTCCGGCCTGGCTGGCGGGATCGCGGCGACTGCCGCCGTCAAAATTCAGCTGAACATCCAGCATCGGGATCGACGGGCTGGCCACGAGATAGACACGTGCGCCGCTGGCGTGCGTCCAGTGTTGCACCGGAATCGCGGCTTGAGCGCCCGTGAGCGCCCCCAGTCCGGCGAGCAGCAGCGGCAACCATCGGCTGCGGGTCAGGAAACGGGAGAGGGTCGGCATGCGTGGAGATCGTGCAGGTGGGGCGGATCAGGTGGAACGGCTCAATGACGCGAGAGCGCGGGTCGGGGCGTGGTTCTTTGCTCCGCGGCCTCTCGGCGCGAGGGATCGGGCACCAGCACCGCGGTGCTGAGCTGCTCGTCGCTGAAATAGCGCTTGGCCACCGCCTGCACCTGGGCCGCCGATACCTGGCGCAAGCGGCTCATGAGGCGCTCGCCGGTGTCCACGTCCATCCCTTGAACCCAGTAGCTGCCCAGCTCCTGCGCCTGGTTGAACACCGAGTCGAGCTTGTAGATCTCGCCGGCCATCCATTGTGTCTTGACGCGCTGCAGCTCGGCCTCGCTGATGCCTTCACGGGCGATGCGGGTCACTTCGGTCCTGAGTGCGGCTGCGGCGGTGTCCGTGGACACCCCCTGGGCCGGCACGGCGATCAGCATGAACAGCTGCGGACCGCGCCCCATCAGGCCATACGAAGCGCTGGCGCTGTCGGCGATGCGCTGGCCGCCGCTGCCCGTGCCCTGCACCAGCGAGCGCTCCAGGCGGGCGCCGCTGTAGCCATCGAGCACGGCCGAGAGCACGGTCAGCGCCAGCGCGTCCTGGCTGGCGGCATCCTCACCACCGCTCCAGCGCGGCACCTTGAAGCTCAGCGCCACCATCGCCTGATCCGCGGCGGCGCGGTAGTCCAGCCGCCGAGGCCCGGCCTGCGGGGGCTCTTCGCGTGGCTTGCGCGGCGGTACCGCGCGCGCCGGTATGCGGCCGTAGATGCGCTCGGCCATCGCATGCACCTGAAGTGCGTCCACATCGCCCGCGATCACCAGAGCCGCGTTCGACGGCGTGTACCAGCGCTGGTAGAAATCGCGCACGTCCTGCGGCGTCATGGCCTCCAGATCGCTCATCCAGCCGACCACGGGCCGGCGGTACGGGCTGGCCTGGAACACCATGGCGCTGAGCGCTTCGAACATGCGGGCGCGCGGCGACTCTTCGGTGCGTTGACGGCGCTCTTCCTTGATGACCTCAATCTCGCGAACGAACTCGTCGTCGGCCCACTGGTTGCGGGCAAAACGGTCGGCCTCCAGTTCCATCATGGCCTCCAGCCGGCTGGCGGGCACCTGCTGGTGGTAGGCGGTGGCATCGCGGCTGGTGAAGGCGTTATCGCGCCCGCCCAGGGCCGCCACGCGGCGCGAAAACTCGCCGGGCTTCATGTCGGGCGTGCCCTTGAACATCATGTGCTCCAGCGCATGCGCCACGCCGCTGGTGCCGTCCACCTCGTCCATGGCGCCCACACGCACCCAGAGCATGTGGGCCACCGTGGGCGCGCGCCGGTCGGGTTTGACGATCAGCGCCATGCCGTTGGAAAGCGTGAACTGCTGCGCCCGGGTTTCGGCGGAAATGGCGCTGGACGTGGTGGCGGCACCGGCCCAGCCCACAGAACCGGCCAGCGCCAGCAGGACCAGAGCACGGCCCCAGAGAGAGTGAAAGCTGCGTTTCATAGAATGGTGAAGATACAAGAGATTCCCAAATGTTCTCGTTCTTCCGAAAAAAGCCCCCCACCCCTCCCGAACCCGCGCCCGCGCCCGCTGCTCCGGCGCCCATCCCCAGCGCCGCACCGGTTGCCCCGCAGGCACCCGCCGTGGTGATCGCGGCACCGGTGCCGGTTGCACCACCCGTGGCTGAGCCCCGCAAGGGCTGGCTCGACAAGCTCAAGGCCGGTCTGCGCAAGACCGGTTCGAGCATCGCCACGGTGTTCACCGGCACGCAGATCGACGATGCGCTCTACGAAGAGCTGGAAACCGCGCTGCTGATGGCCGACACCGGCGTCAAGGCCACCGAGCACCTGCTGGCCGACTTAAAAAAGCGAGTCAAGGACAACAAGACCACCGACCCCGCCGCCGTCAAGGGCCTGCTGGCCGAGTCCATTGCCGAACTGCTGGCGCCGCTGCAGAAGCGGCTGGTGATCGGCGAACACAAGCCCACGGTGATCATGGTTGCGGGCGTCAATGGCGCGGGCAAGACCACCTCCATCGGCAAGCTCACGCGCCACCTGGCCAACGAAGGCGCCACCGTGCTGCTGGCCGCGGCCGACACCTTCCGCGCCGCGGCGCGCGAGCAACTCGCCGTCTGGGCCGACCGCAACACGGTGGAGATCATCACGCAGGAAGGTGGCGACCCGGCCGCGGTGAGCTTTGACGCCGTGAGCGCGGGCCGAGCGCGCGGCAGGGACGTGGTGCTGGTGGAC
>JAHIQV010000533.1 GCA_018903185.1 Gammaproteobacteria bacterium
CGACCCGCGCAGCGGTGGAGTGTGGGGGCTCATGTCTGTGCCCACATGCGCAGCAGGTTGTGGTACGTCCCGGTCAGGGCCGTGGCCTCGGGCGTTTCGCCGTGCTGCTGGCGCAGGGCGAGGATGTTCATGTCGAGTTCGTAGAGCAGGCGCCGCTGTTCGTCGCTGCGCACCATGCTCTGCACCCAGAGGAAACAGGCGAGCCGGTGTCCGCGCGTGACGGGGGTCACCTGGTGCAGGCTGGTACCGGGGTAGAGCACGGCGTGGCCGGCGGGCAGCTTCACGCCGCGTGTGCCGTAGGTGTCGCTCACGGTGAGTTCGCCGCCGTCGTACTCTTCCGGGTGATTCAGGAACACGGTGCACGAGACATCGGTGCGCACGTATTCGGTCTGTCCGGTTTCGTTGACCTTGAGCCGGATCGCGTTGTCAATGTGGTTGCCGTAGGTGTTGGCTTCGCCGCCGTAGCGGTTGACGCGGGGTGTGAAGATGCGCAGTGGCAATGCGGCGCTGAAAAAGAGAGGTGAACGGTTGAGGCCGTTGAGCACCATCGTCCGGATGTTTTGTGCGGCTTCGCTGTCGTGCGGCAGCTGCTGGTTGTTCTTGACGGTGCGCGCCTGCGGACCGGCGCTGTCCCGACCGTCGGTCCAGGGCGCATCGGCGAGCAGCTGACGCGCCAGGGTCAGGTCTTCGGGTGACAGGATGTCGGGCAGGGTGAGCAGCATCGTGGGCTTCCGTCGTTGGATGGTTTCATCAATGGAAAAGGCCGTCCCCGCTTCTCCGCGAGGACGGCCCGATGGCCGTCAAGCGAATCCGTTCGCTCAGAACTTCAGGCTGGCGGTCACCTGCAGCGTGCGCCCTGCACCCGGGATGTAGTGCGCGGGGTAGAGCTGGTCGGCGTAGAGCTTGTCGGCGATGTTGGACAGGTTGGCCTTGAGCGTCAGGCGGTCGAAGTCGAACCTGTACTCGGCCATCAGGTCGGCGGTCACGTAAGACGGCACCGTCCAGGCGACACGGGTCGGCGACTGTTTGCCACGGAAGTTCAGGCCGGCACCGAGGCGCAGCTTGGGCGTGAACTGGTAGGTGGTCCACACCGTGCCGCTGTGCTCGGGGGTGAGCGAAGGGCGGTCGCCCGGGCGCTCGCCAGCGGCACCTTGTGAACACTGACCGGTGGTCGGGCAGGGCGCCGCCCGGTCGACCTTGGCCACGGGCAACCACATGTAGGAGCCAAAGACTTCCCACCTGGACGTCAGGCGACCCACGATGTCGGCTTCGAATCCCGCCACGTGGCGTTCACCCGACAGCGTCACGACCGGGCGATCCGGATCGGTGTTGCGCTCGTTGTACTTGGTGGAGCGGAAGACCGCCAGGCGCGTGGAGAAGCGCTTGTCGGCCGAATCCAGCCTGGCACCGAGTTCGATGTTGCGGCTTTTTTCCGGCGGGGTGTCCACGTTGCTGGCACCCAGCGAATAGGCGTCGCCCGAGGTGTTGAAGGACTGTCCAACCGAGAAGTGGTACGACTGCTGTGGTGTGGGCTGGAACAGCACCCCGGCGCGCGGGCTCCATTCCGAGACCTCCATGCGGTAGCGTTCGGTGCTCGCCGGGCCGGCGGCATTCTGGGGCAGGCTGAAGCTGTCGTAGTCGCCCGTCAGGTTGTCGTAGCGCAGGCCGGCCACCACTTTCCAGGCCGGTGCCACTTGAACGGTGTCCTGCACATAGGCGCCCCAGCCCTGCGCGGTGTACTGGTTGTTCACGCGCAGCACTCGGGAAGATTCGTCCACCCAGGCGCCGTCGTTGGGCGTTCCGACGCGGGTGGCGGGCTTGGTGATGTCAACGCCACCCTGGGCGCGGGAGCGCGCAGCGTAGACGGTGCGTTCTTCGCGAGAGAAGTCCACGCCGGCCAGCAGGTCGTGCTGGACACCCAGTGCTTCGAATTTGCCCGAGTAGTCGCTCTGGAACTGGGCCGTGTCCATGTCCTGGATTTTCAGGTGGTTGCCACGCGTCAGAACCGTGTTGGGACCGAAGTTCTCCAGCGAGTTGGCGCTGGGGCACTGCGGGTTGGTCACGGCGCCGGTCTGCTGGTTCACACCACGGCTGCACAGGCGGATGGCGCCGGAGCGCTGGTCGCGCTCGAACTGGCCCACACGAATCTGGGTCCTGAGTTCACTGTCGCGGCTGAAGCGGTGGGTGTGCGAGGCGCCGACGATGGTGGCGCTGCTGTCGTTGTAGTCGCTGGCCGCGCCGTAGTAGGTGTCGGCATCCAGCGGCAACAACACGCGGTCGCTGGAGCCTGCGGTGGGCGCGATGAACGGCATGCCGTAGTTGATGCCGTTGTTGTTGTCCAGGTGGTACAGGTTGACCTGGAATTCGTTGCGCTCACCGATGCCGTTGCGCCAGGCCAGCGCAGCGCCGCGTTTGTCGAGGCTGGCACCGCTGCCGTTGTTGTCGGCCTTGGTGGCCATGGCGTTGATGCGCAGCGCGGCGCTTTCGCCGGTCTGGATGTTGAAGTCACCGGTGGCGCGCACGTATTGGTGGTTGCCCAGCGTGAGATCGACCTGGTGCTCGTCGATCAGGCGCGGGTTCTTGCTGACCTGGTTGACGGCGCCTCCGGTGGAGCCACGGCCAAACATCATGGACGCCGAGCCACGCAGCACTTCCATGCGGTCGAGGTTGAAGGTGTCGCGGTCGTAGATCGCCGGATCGCGCATGCCGTCGATGAACAGGTCGCCGGTGGCTTGCAGGGCGAAACCGCGCAGGCGGATGTCTTCTTCGCCGCCTTCGGCCGCCAGGAAGGTCGACTTGCCGGCATTGGGCAGGCCGATGAGGCCCGCGTCGGCGATCAGCTTGAGCCGGAGCCAGACGGTCTTCTCCTGGCCTTCGAGCCCCGGATTGGCGTGGC
>JAHIQV010000534.1 GCA_018903185.1 Gammaproteobacteria bacterium
ACAAGGATTTCCCCATGTCGTTGGAAGCGGGTGCGGCGAAAAACGCCGTTGAAGGTGGCGCGCTGGCGCAGGACTTCGTGCAGTTCTGCGTGGACTCGGGCGTGCTGCGTTTTGGCGAGTTCAAGACCAAGGCGGGGCGACTCTCGCCTTATTTTTTCAACGCCGGTCTGTTCGATGACGGCGCCAAGCTCGGCCGGCTCGCGCAATTCTATGCAAAAGCCCTGCTGGACAGCGGCATTCAGTTCGACATGATTTTTGGCCCCGCCTACAAAGGCATTCCGCTCGGTGCGGCGGTCGCCATCGAGTTGGCGCGGCTGGGGCGCAACGTGCCCTTTGCCTACAACCGCAAGGAAGCCAAAGACCACGGCGAGGGCGGCTCCCTGGTGGGCGCGCCGCTCCAGGGCCGGGTGCTGATCGTCGATGACGTGATGTCGGCCGGCACCGCCGCGCGCGAATCCATCGCCCTGATCCAGGCCGCGGGCGCCACGCCGCACGCGGTGGCGATTGCGCTGGACCGCCAGGAGAAGGCCACCGAGGTCGGCGCCGACGGCGTGCAGCGTGACGTGGAGCACAGCGCGGTGCAATACGTGCGGAACCAGCTCGGCCTGCAGGTCTGTGCCATTGCGACCTTGGCCGATTTGCTGCAGTATCTGAGGCAGAACACTGGCGACGAGCTTGCCAGCCACCGCGACCGGGTGCTGGCCTACCGCCAGCGCTACGGCGTTGCATGAGGATCCACTTTGCCTGTTTCCCTTCGTCCGCTGCTTCTGCCAATGGCCATCACATGGGGTGGGGTGTTGCTGACGGTGTCGACGGTTTCTCTTGCCCAAGGCAAAGGCATTTACACCTGTATTGACAGCAAGGGACGGCGCATCACATCGGACCGTCCGATCACCGAGTGCCTGGACCGGGAGCAGCGCGAACTCACCAGTTCCGGGACGGTCAAGCGGGTGGTACCACCCAGCTACACCGCCGAGGAGCGCGCCAGAATCGAGGCCCAGAAAAAGGCCGAAGAAGCCCTGCAGGCCCGAATTGCCGAAGAAAAGCGCCGTGATCGGGCGTTGCTGATCCGCTACCCGAACCAGGCGGTGCACGACAGGGAACGCACCGAGGCGCTGGCCCAGATTGACGAAGTGATCAGCGCCGTCAACAAGCGCGTCCAGACCCTGCTCGATCAGCGCAAGGAGGTCAGCGACGAGCTGGAGTTCTACCAGAACGATGTGAGCAAAGCGCCGCTGTGGCTGCGCCGCAAGCTGGAGGACAACGAACATCAGGTGGTGGTCCAGCAACGCTTCGTGGTGGAGCAGACCCAGGAAAAACAGCGCGTCAACGCGCGCTTCGACGAAGAGCTGGTCAAACTGCGCCAGCTCTGGGGCCAGGCCGGCACTTCGACGTCATCGCGCTGAGCGCCTCACCGCGACCGTGGCGGCAGGATGGAGCTTGAACCACCGCGGATCCGCGGCCGTGTCGTTCATTGCAGTTTCTGGCGCAGCACGTCGTTGACCTGCTGCGGGTTGGCTTTGCCCTTGCTGGCCTTCATGACCTGACCGACCAGCGCGTTGAACGCCTTTTCCTTGCCGGCGCGGAACTGGGCCACGTTGTCCGCGTTGGCGGCCATCACCTCATCGATGATTTTTTCCAGCGCGCCGGCGTCGTTCATCTGCTTGAGCCCCTTGGCTTCGATGACAGCATCCACATCGCTGCCCTCTCCGCTCCACAGCGCGTCCATCACCTGCTTGGCTGCGTTGTTCGACACCGTGCCGTCGGCGATGCGCTTCAGCAGCGCGGCCAGCGTCTCGGCACCAACGGGCACCTGGGCAATGTCTTTTTCTTCGTTGTTCAGGCGGCGCGAAACCTCGCCCATGATCCAGTTGCTGGCCATCTTGGCCTGGCCACTGGCCTTGGCGGCGGTCTCGAAGTAGGCGGCCATCGCCGGGCTCTGCGTGAGCGTGGTGGCGTCGTACTCGGGCAGGCCGTAGGTCTGCACCAGGCGCTCGGCCATCTGGCGCGGCAGTTCGGGCATGTTGGCCTTCACCTGCTCCACCCAGTCGCGCGCGATCACCAGCGGTGGCAGATCCGGATCGGGGAAGTAGCGGTAGTCGGCTGCGTCTTCCTTGGTGCGCATGGCGCGTGTCTCGCCGGTGTCGGGGTCGAACAGCACCGTGGCCTGCTGGATCGCGTGGCCGTCTTCGATCTGCTCGATCTGCCAGCGCACCTCGTAGTCGATCGCCTGCTGCATGAACTTGAACGAGTTCAGGTTCTTGATCTCGCGGCGCGTGCCCAGCGGCTCGCCGGGCCTGCGCACCGAGACGTTGGCGTCGCAACGGAAGCTGCCTTCCTGCATGTTGCCGTCGCAGATGCCGATCCATGTCACGATCTTGTGCAGCTCTTTCGCGTAGGCCAC
>JAHIQV010000535.1 GCA_018903185.1 Gammaproteobacteria bacterium
CGCCCGCAGCTGTGGCTCGCGCACAGACGACTGCATCCAGCCGGGTTGCATCCCGTTGCGGGGCTCCAGGCTCGCCTGCTGGTCGAGCATGGCCAGCCGCGACAGCGAGTCGGCGGCCGGCGTGTTGGCCGCCTGCCGGGCGTCGAGCACGCCGTCTTTGAGCACACCGTTCTCGTGCTGGCCGAACCGGATCTGGCCGTTGTTCACCCGCAGCAGGTTGATGCCGCTCAGGCCGTGTTCCCGCGCGCAGCGGGCCAGCGAACAGACCGTGTTGTCCAGGCCCCGGTCCCAGGGCAGGTGGTGGGTAGCAGCGAGTTGGCGCACTTCGCGCTGGCTGTCGTTGAGCAGCGCCTGGGAGACGCGTGAGAGCGCCGGGCCAGTGGCTCGGGGGCGGGTCACGGAAGACGATGGTTGGACCGACAGCACATCGGCTTCGCGCTCGCGCCGGGCGGGCTCACCCGGAGGCAATGGGCCTCGCAGGGCGTCCACGGCATCCAGTGCATTGCCCACGGGCCCTCGGCCGACGGCGGTGATCACGCCGCGCATGCCCTGCACATCGCGCCGGTACTCGCCGATGCGCGTGACGTTGTCCTGTGCACGCTGCACGGAGGCCGGGTCCTCCAGCACGGAACGGTCGGGCCGGCCGTTGGCATCCACGCTGGCGAAGTGGTGCATCTTGTGGCTGTCGGCCATGGCGATGGCTGCGGCCGTGGTGGTGGGCGGTGTGAATCCGGTGGCCAGCTGGATGGGGCCGCGACCGCGCAGGGGATCGCTCCAGTGGGTCTTGTTGTCGTAGCCATGGGCGTCCAGGGTCTGGATTTCCCGGGCCGTGGCGTGCACCTTGACCTGGCCGTAATGGGCGCTGGCGGCGCTGACCAGATCGCCGGCCATGACGTGGTTGGTGACCGAGTGGCCCCCGGCGGGGATGCGCAGGCCCAGGCTGGTGGCGCCGTAAGCGTTGAAGGTTTCTCCGCGCAGGTCGAAGTGGTGCGCCGTCACCTGCGCCAGCGTGCCGCCGAGGGAGTGGCCGGTGACAGTGACGGGGGGTGCGATGCCACCTTCTCCAGTTGCTTTTTCTTGCGCAAGTTGCAGCGCTTTGCGGGTCAGCGTGATCGCATCGGAAGCCTGCAAGTTGGAGCGGTTGAGCACCATGCCGCCGTCTGCCAGCAGCCCGTCTTTCAGGGCTTCGCGGTCGAACTCGGTGCCCCGGTGGGCGACGATGATTTCGTTGGTATCCACCCGCTGGTAGATGGTGCCCTGGTAGCCGGTACGCGGGTTGTCGTGATGCGCCAGGACTCGGTATTCGTGCCGTCCGATGGGCACGGGCTTGTCGAGAGCCCCCGTCATCTGACGGGCGTTGTAGGCGTCCTTGGCAAGATCGGCATGGTCCTGGCTGTTCATGCTCATGGACGCACCTTCCTGGGTGTCAACGTCAATGAAAAGAGCTCTGCCTGAAGTGCCGGTTTGAATTGGCTGCGGTCAGGCGACCCAAACGCCACCGGCGAGACCTGAATCTGCGCATCTGGCTTGCGCACAACAGTGCCGTAGGCACCTTTCCAATAGAACATCGAACGCGGTTTTTCAGCCAGCAGATGTTCGAGGTCAATATTGCCGTTGAACGCGGTTTCTTCCAGTGCACCGCTTGGCGAGCCTCCCGCACCCACACCCGCCAGCGTCCACTGGCACACCCCATTGCCGTAGTAGTCCTCATCGAGCATGGCATCAAGGTAGACGGTGGCGGCGAAGCTGCCATCGGGTCGTTCCGCGAAGGGCAACTTTACGGTGTGTTCCGGCTCCCCCCGAACCCCGGCGAAGTCGTTGACGACGTAGTTGCAGCCCTTGGCCTGGTACAGCGCGCTCCAGCCCATTTTCTTGAACGGTCCCGGTGCGTCCTGGAGGGTCAGCACGAGCTCGTAACCCTGCCTGGGCGTGGGATTGAGGCGGTAGAGGTGCTGTTGCGCGGACTTGTCGTTCTTGCCGGCGCCGGGACTCGCTGGGACATCGGGTGTCATCGTGGGCTCCGTGGTGGGTTGGGGTTGGCAGCCCGTGGCCCACAGCGTCAGGCTCAGGCACAGGGCGAATGGCAGTCGGTGTTTGAACAACAAGGGACCTCTTTTGAGAACTTTTGGACTCAGTCTACCTGTGTTCAGGGGCGGCACCCGGGATGGCCTGCGTTGAACAACGTCGGTGTTCACGCAACCCTGGTCCCCCGTCATACCTTGGGGAGTGGCTTCCGATGCTTAATTAGCATAACTTATGACATTGGCTTTCATGGTGAGCATCTTTATACTTAGGGTAAACCCTAGTCTGATACATCATGAATACCCCCACCCCATCCCTCTGGTCCCGCGTGACCCGCACCATCCGCGACTTCTTCTTCCGCGCCACCGTCGGCACATCCGACACGCTGGAGACTTACCTCGGCACGGCAACCAGCCTCTCTCAGCTGGAAGACATGCAGCGCCGTTGGGACCAGGCCCATCTTGGGCACAACAGCTCTGGTGCTTGCTGAGCGAGAAATGCCATGCTGAATTTCCTCAAATCCCTGTTCGACATCGAAACGCCCCGGTTCACCACCGGGGCCCGCGTCAACCGCTTCAACAAAGGCAGCATCGACCGCCTTGATGGCCGCGTCGTGGCCCAGACCGATGAAGGTGTGCTGGTCGACTGGCCGCGCTACGGTTCGGGCTGGGAGCAGCCCCACATGCTCTGCCAGCAGGTCTGAAGACCCCCCGGGCTGGGCCTATCGTGCCCAGGCGTCGTAGCCGGTCTTCAGGATCAGTGCGGTGACCACCACGATGAAGGCGCCGCGCACGAAGCCGCTGCCGTGCTTGAGCGCCAGCCGCGTGCCGAGCAGGCTGCCGACCACGTTGGCCACGGCCATCACCAGCGCGAAATGCCACCAGACGTGGCCCTTCCAGGCGAACAGCATCAGCGCCGCCAGGTTGGAGGTGGTGTTGAGCAGCTTGGCGCTGGCGCTGGCGTGCAGGAAGTCGTAACCCAGCCAGCGCACGAACAGGAACACGAAAAAGCTGCCGGTGCCCGGGCCGAAGAAGCCGTCGTAGAAGCCGATGGTGGCGCCCAGCGTGGCCGCGGCCATCGCCTCCTGGCGGCCCGTGAAGTGCGGCGTGTGATGCCGGCCCAGGTCCTTGCGGGCCAGGGTGTAGAGCAACACACCGAGCAGCACCAGCGGCAGCGCGCGACGCAGGAAATCGGGCGAGATGACCGTCACCGTCCAGGCGCCCAGCATCGAGCCCACGAAGCACACGGCTGCAGCCGGCAGCAGAGCGCGCCAGGGCATCTGCACCCGCTGCGCGTACTGGATCGTGGCCACCCCCGTGCCCC
>JAHIQV010000536.1 GCA_018903185.1 Gammaproteobacteria bacterium
CCCATACCAACCGCCAGCCCATTTCATTGCCCTCCATGAGCACACCGCACTTTCCCATCTACATGGACTACAGCGCCACCAATCCCTGTGACCCGCGGGTGGTGGATGCCATGATTCCCTGGTTGCGTGAACATTTCGGCAACCCGGCCTCGCGCAGCCATGCCTGGGGCTGGGAAGCTGAAAAGGCCGTTGAAACCGCCCGTGAGCAGGTGGCCGCGCTGATCGGTGCCGATCCACGCGAAATCGTCTGGACCAGTGGCGCCACCGAATCCAACAACCTGGCTTTGAAGGGGGCGGCCCACTTCTACCAGACCAAGGGCAAGCACCTGATCACGGTCAAGACCGAGCACAAGGCCGTGCTCGACACCATGCGCGAACTGGAGCGTCAGGGCTTCGAGGTGACCTACCTCGACGTGCAGGCCGACGGCCTGCTCGATCTGGAGGTCTTCAAGGCGGCGATCCGCCCGGACACCATCCTCGCCTCGGTCATGTTCGTGAACAACGAGATCGGTGTCATCCAGGACATTGCCGCCATCGGCAAGATCTGCCGCGAGAAAGGCGTGATCTTCCACGTGGATGCGGCGCAGGCCACCGGCCGGATCGACATCGACCTGCAGACGCTGCCGGTCGACCTGATGAGCCTGACCGGCCACAAGACCTATGGCCCCAAGGGCATCGGCGCGCTGTATGTGCGGCGCAAGCCACGCATCCGTATCGAGGCGCAGATGCACGGTGGCGGTCACGAGCGCGGCATGCGTTCGGGCACACTGCCCACGCACCAGTGCGTGGGCATGGGCGAGGCCTACCGCATCGCCAAGGAAGAGATGCACGCCGAGAACGTTCGCATCCGCGCGCTGCACGACCGCATGCTGGCGGGCCTGAAGGGTATCGAAGAAGTGTTCATCAACGGCCACGAGACGCAGCGTGTGCCGCACAACCTGAACATGAGCTTCAACTACGTCGAAGGCGAGTCGCTGATCATGGGTATCAAAGGCTTGGCGGTGTCGTCGGGTTCGGCCTGCACCTCGGCCAGCCTGGAGCCCAGCTACGTGCTGCGCGCGCTTGGCCGCAGCGATGAACTGGCCCACAGCAGCCTGCGCATGACGATCGGCCGCTGGACGACCGAAGAAGAGATCGATTACGCGATCGGCACCATCAAGGAAAACGTGGCGAAGCTGCGCGAGTTGTCCCCTCTGTGGGAAATGTTCAAGGACGGCATTGATATCTCTTCGATTCAATGGGCCGCACACTGAAGGAGAAAGACCATGGCTTATTCTGAAAAAGTTGTTGACCACTACGAAAATCCCCGCAACGTCGGCTCCTTTGACAAGGGCGACGAATCGGTGGGTACCGGCATGGTGGGCGCACCCGCCTGCGGCGACGTCATGAAGCTGCAGATCAAGGTGAACCCGACCACCGGCGTGATCGAAGACGCGCGCTTCAAGACCTATGGCTGCGGTTCGGCCATCGCATCGAGTTCGCTGGTGACCGAATGGGTCAAGGGCAAGACGCTGGACCAGGCCGCAGCGCTGAAGAACAGCGAGATCGCCGAAGAACTGGCGCTGCCGCCGGTGAAGATCCATTGCTCCATCCTGGCCGAAGACGCCATCAAGGCCGCGGTGGACGACTATCGCAAAAAGCACCTGAACTGATCCAGGAAAAATTTCCAGCACCATGGCTATTTCGATCTCCGAAGCCGCTGCGCGGCACGTCACCCGTTACATCGCCAAGCGTGGCAAAGGCGTGGGCGTGCGCCTGGGCGTCAAGACCACCGGTTGTTCTGGCCTGGCCTACAAGCTGGAGTACGCGGACGAGATTGCACCGGAAGACGTGGTGTTCGAGGACAACGGTGTCAAGGTGCTGGTGGATCCGAAAAGTCTGGCCTACATCGACGGCACGCAGCTCGATTTCGTGCGCGAGGGCCTGAACGAAGGCTTCCGCTTCAACAACCCCAATGAGCGCGACCGTTGCGGCTGCGGCGAGAGTTTCAGAATCTGATACTGTTGCCGAATCACCCACTAGTAGCCGCCAGTGCGTACCGTCCTGGCGGCTTTTTGATGTCATGAACCTGCTGTCCAACGACTTCGAAATTTTCGGTATTGCACCTTCATTTGCGCTGGACCGCGATGCCCTGGACCAGCGCTGGAAAGACCTGCAACGTGAGGCCCATCCGGACCGTTTTGCGACCTCCGATGCGTCGGCGCAGCGCCTGGCCATGCAGTGGTCGGTTCGCATCAACGAGGCCTACCAGCGCATGAAGGACCCGCTCAAACGCGCCGCCTATCTGTGCGAGCTGAACGGGGTGCCGATCCAGGCCGAGAACAACACCGCCATGCCGGCAGCTTTCCTGATGCAGCAGATGCAATGGCGTGAAGACCTGGAAGACGCCCGCAGCAGCGAGGCGCTGGAGCGCATGGCGGACGAGGTGAGCGCTGCGCGCCGCACGATGTTGACCCAGCTGCAGCACACAGCCGACGGTGAGCGCAACTTCGCTGCACTGGCCCAGCAGGTCAGAGCCCTTATGTTTGTTGAGCGCTTTGCCAGCGACGTCGAGAAC
>JAHIQV010000537.1 GCA_018903185.1 Gammaproteobacteria bacterium
CCCTGCGGTATAACCCGCGCATGCTTCTGCCCGCCCCCACACTCGAACCCGCCCTGGACCTGACCGTCTTCGTCGCCGCGCCCATCGAGGCGGGCGAGATCACCGGGCTCAACAGCCGCGGCAAGCGCCGCATCATCCCGATCACCGGGGGCGCAGTCAGCGGCGCCATCAACGGCCGGGTGCTGCCCGGCGGGGCCGATTTCCAGCTCGTGGTGAGCGACACCTGCGCCGACCTTGACGCGCGTTACCTGCTGCAGCTGGACGACCCCGACTGGGCGGGCGCGCATGTGTTCGTGCAGAACCGCGCGCTGCGCCGCGGCTCGCCGGAAGACATCGCCAAGCTGGTGCGTGGCGAGCCGGTGGACCCGGCCGCCATCTACTTCCGCTGCGCGCCCTCCTTCGAGGTCTCGCACCCGGCGCTGGCCTGGATGACACAGAGCCTGTTCATCGGCACCGGTGCGCGTTTTCCCGACCGGGTCGAGATGCGATTCTTCCGCGTGGCCTGACGCGGATCAAGGCGCGTGCACCGGCCGCGACGCCAAGATTGCAGCGGCCCTGTCCCGCCCGCGTCGCGCCTGCTGCAACGCAGCATGCGTGCCCTCAGACCACCCGGCAGAATCGCCGCCACCCGACACCCGCTTTCCACAACCACAACAAGGAGTTTTCATGGGCATGTTCAGCTGGACAGAAAAGTCATCGGCCACGCTCGACGGCGGTGGCGTCATCGCCCCCGACGAGCGCCTGCCATGGCCGCAGACCATGGTCATGGGTGTGCAGCATGTCATTGCCATGTTCGGCGCCACCGTGCTCGCGCCCCTCCTGATGGGCTTCGATCCCAACGTCGCCATCCTCATGAGCGGCATCGGCACGCTCATCTTCTTCTTGATCACCGGCGGCAAGGTGCCGAGCTACCTGGGGTCGAGCTTCGCCTTCATCGGCGTGGTGATCGCGGCCAGCGGCTACGCCGGCCCCGGCCCCAACGCCAACTTGGGCGTGGCGCTGGGCGGTATCGTCATCTGCGGTCTGGTGTACACCGTCATTGGCTTCATCGTGCACGCCACCAATGTCCGTCACACCAGGTCCACGCCCATGGCCGGCATGGAAGTGGAAGAAGTGGAAGAAGGCGTGGCCGTGCACTGGATCGAGCGCCTCATGCCGCCGGTGGTGACCGGCACGGTGGTGGCCGTCATCGGCCTGAACCTCGCCGCCATCCCGATCAAGAACATGGCACCCACCGGCTTCGACGCCTGGATGCAGGCCGTCACCTTCATCAGTGTCGGCCTGGTGGCCGTGTACACGCGCGGCATGACGCAGCGCCTGCTGGTCCTGGTCGGTCTGATCGTGGCCAGCGTGATCTACGCCGTGCTGACCAACGGCCTGGGCCTGGGCAAGGCGATCGACCTCTCGGGCATTGCCAGCGCGGCCTGGTTCGGTTTGCCGACGTTTGCCGCGCCGGTGTTCGAGGCCCAGGCGATCCTGCTGATCGCACCGGTGGCGCTGATCCTGGTGGCCGAGAACCTGGGCCACATCAAGGCCGTGAGCGCCATGACCGGGCGCGACCTCAACCCCTACCTGGGCAAGGCCTTCATCGGCGACGGCGTGGCCACCATGGTCAGCGGCGCCTCGGGTGGCACCGGGGTGACCACCTACGCCGAGAACATCGGCGTCATGGCCGCGACCAAGATCTACTCCACCGCCATCTTTTTCGTCGCCGGCATCATGGCCATCGTGCTCGGTTTCAGCCCCAAGTTCGGCGCGCTGATCCAGGCCATTCCGCTGGCCGTGATGGGCGGCGTGTCCATCGTGGTGTTCGGCCTGATCGCCATCGCAGGCGCCAAGATCTGGGTCGACAACAAGGTTGATTTCTCCAACAACAAGAACCTGCTGGTGGCGGCGATCCCCCTGGTGCTGGGCACGGGAGACTACACGCTGCGTTTCGGCGAATTTGCGCTCGGCGGCATCGGTACCGCCACTTTCGGCGCGATCGGGCTCTACGCCCTGCTCAACCGCAAGGGCTGAGCGGCAGAGCACGGAGCACCACCCCGGGGCATGGAACGGTGCCGCCCCCTGGAGCGGGCACCGGCGCCACCACCAGCTGGCCATTCACCACGCGCGCGACGTCGTAGGTGGCGTCCTGCCGTTCGTGGTCGTCACCGGTGAGTCTGGCTTCGTTGAAGCGGCCCTTCAGGCCCGACGAGAACGACTCGGCGGCGTTGCTGGAGATCCCGGAGCCAAACAGGTCGCGCGTCACGCCCATGTGGAAACTGGCCTTGCGCAGCAGCTGGCGGTCGCTGGACAGGCCCACGTTGTTGGGGATGTTCAGATCGCCGCCTGGCCCCCCGGCGCCGATCAGGGCAAACCCCCATGCCTGCAGCAGCGGGCTGTTACCCCCGCCACCGGTCGGTCTCCAACAATCGTCTCCACCCCCCAACCACCAGGAGACGAGCATGGGCAAAAAACTGTTGATGATCTGCGGCGACTACTGCGAAGACTACGAGACCATGGTGCCGTTCCAGGCGCTGCAGGCGGTGGGCCACACGGTGCACGCCGTCGCACCCGACAAGAAGGCCGGCGACTTCATCCACACCGCCATCCACGATTTCGAGGGCGCGCAGACCTACAGCGAAAAGCCCGGCCACCGCTTCACGCTCAACGCCACGTTCGCCGACGTGAAGCCCGAGAGCTACGACGGTCTGGTGATCCCCGGCGGGCGCGGCCCCGAGTACCTGCGCATGCATGCCAGCGTGATGGCGCTGGTCAAACACTTCACCAGCAGCGGCAAACCGGTGGCCGCCGTCTGCCACGGTGCGCAGCTGCTGGCGGCCACGGGCGACATCCAGGGCCGCACCATCTCGGCCTACCCGGCCTGCCAGGTGGAGGTGGAACTCGCGGGCGCCACCTACGCGAACATCGCGGTGGACGAAGCCGTGACCGACGGCCCCTTTGTCACCGCGCCCGCCTGGCCGGCGCACCCGGCGTGGATCGCGCAGTTCCTGGTGGTGCTGGGCACGAAGATCACGCATTGATGTGAATCACCCGCGCCTGAAGCCGCCGACAATGCGGCTTCGTCCGCCAACGCAGGAGTGCTGCCATGTGTGAAGTCTTCATCAGCGCCGACCCCGAGAGCTACGCCAGCCGCACCCGCTCGGTGCGGCTGCACGGCGTGGTGACCAGCATCCGGCTGGAGAACCTCTACTGGGACGTGCTCAGCGAGATCGGCGAGCGCGACGGCATGGCGGTGGTCGCGCTGATCGAGAAGCTCTACGACGAGCTGGTGGCCGCGCGCGGCGAGGTCGGCAACTTCGCGTCCTTCCTGCGCGTGAGCGCGCTGCGCTACATGGCCTTGCAGGCCCACGACCGCATCCCCATGGACAACGCGGTGCCGATCCGCTCGCTCGACGCGCGCGCCGTGCTGCACGCGCTGCCGGCGCACTGGGCGCTGCCATCCCCGGCGGTGTCGGGCACGGTGGTGGCGCTGCGCCGCAAGGGTTGAGCGGCGGGCACAGGTGACACCCGGCGCTGTGCGCGCCGGTGGTGGGCCGCTACAGTGTGGCGATTCCTCCCCCAACCCGCAGCCTGTTCAGCCCCATGACCCTCTGGAAAAAACCGATCTCCGTCGAAGAGCTCACCGCCATCCACGTGGGCACCGCCGTGCAGCACCTGGGCATCGAATTCCTGGCCGTCGGCGACGACTTCATCCGCGCCCGGGTCCCGGTGGACACCCGCACGAAACAGCCCTACGGCCTGCTGCACGGCGGCGTGAGCGTGGTGCTGGCCGAAACCCTGGGCTCGTGCGGCGCGGCCTACAGCTGCCCCGATGGCCACCGCGCCGTGGGCCTGGACATCAACGCCAACCACCTCAAGGGCGCCACCAGCGGCTGGGTCACCGGCGTCACGCGGCCGGTGCACATCGGCCGCACCACCCAGGTCTGGCAGATCGACCTCACGAACGAGGCCGGCGAGCTGACCTGCGTCTCGCGCATCACCATGGCGGTGCTGGCGCCGCGTTAGGGACGGATTGCAGGGGTTGACGTTTTTTGTTACAAAACCGATAGGCAAGGCGTACAGTCCAGTTCACTCCTCTGACACCACCATGGACTCCATCCTGCCTTCCAACGACGACATTGGCCACTACCTTTCGCTGATGGTCGCGCATGGAGCATCGGACTTGTTTCTCTCCAGTGGCAGCTCGGCGGCGCTCAAGGTCCAGGGCGTGGTCCGGCGCTTGCCAGAGCCTCCGCTGGACCCGGCGCGCACACAGCGCCTGGCCTATTCGGTGATGCGCGAATCACAGATCCGCGACTTTGAAGCCACGCTGGAAAGCGACCTGGCCATCGCCCTGCCCGGCCTGGGTCGTTTCCGTGTCAACGTCTACCGCCAGCGCGGCGACGTGGCCGTGGTGGTGCGCCACATCAACGCCAAGATCCCTTCGCTGGACGGGCTGAAGCTGCCGCCGGTGCTGAAAAAGCTGGCCCAGCTCAAGCGCGGTCTGGTGCTGGTGGTGGGCGCAGCGGGTTCGGGCAAGTCGACCACGCTGGCGGCCATGCTGGACCACCGCAACCGCAACCTGAGCGGGCACATCCTCACCGTCGAAGACCCGATGGAGTTCGAGCACAGCCACGGCCTGTCCATCGTGGACCAGCGTGAGGTGGGTCTGGACACGCAGTCGTTCGACGAGGCCCTTCGCCACGCCATGCGCGAGGCGCCCGACGTGATCATGATCGGCGAGATCCGCGACCGCGAAACCATGCAGCACGCCATGGCCTACGCCGAAACCGGCCACCTGTGCGTCTCGACACTGCACGCGAACAACGCCAACCAGGCGATCCAGCGCATCCTGAACTTCTTCCCCGAGACTGCGCACAGGCAGATCCTGATGGACCTGTCGCTCAACCTCAAGGGCGTCGTGGGCCAGCGGCTGATCCGCGGCGCGGAGGGCAATCTGGTGCCAGCGGTGGAGGTGATGCTGCTTTCGCCCTACATCGCCGACCTGATCCAGAAGGGCCAGACAGACGACATCAAGGAGGTGATGGCCAAGAGCAATGATCTGGGCATGGCCACGTTTGACCAGTCGCTCTACGAGCTCTACGAGCGCGGCGAACTCACGGCCGAACAGGCGGTGGACAACGCCGACTCGCGCACCGACCTCTCGCTGCGCATCCGGCTGCACCACGGGCAACGGCCGCAAGCCGGCGGCCTGCGCATGGTCCCGAAATGAGCCGGCCGGCCCCGGCGCTCAACCGGTTGACGCGGCGCCAGCGACGGGCCTGGGCTGGCCACGTTCGCAGCGCCCGTGTGCACTGGCCACACCGCGGAAATCGCTGCTCCAGGACTGGGCGGCGGTATTGATCTGGATGCGCTCGTTGTCCAGCGACGTGAGGATCACCGTGCCACGGATCGCAAAGGTGTACACCGGCACACCATCGATCAGCACCGAGCGCACACGCTGCTGGTCGTATTCAATCGCGACCGTGCGCGTCCAGACGGTGCGGGCTGGCAGGTAGGCGGCCTCGCACACCAGCACCACCTGGCTCGTTGCCGGCGGTGTCTGGCTCTGGGCGGCCGCGCTGAATCCCAGGGCCAGGGCCAGGGCCATCGCCATCGACCTGC
>JAHIQV010000538.1 GCA_018903185.1 Gammaproteobacteria bacterium
ACGGCTTCCATGAAGGCGTCGCTCACACCGACCGAGACGTTGAAGTTGTTCCAGCGGCCGG
The DNA here is from genome assembly GCA_018903185.1 of Gammaproteobacteria bacterium. Classification (GTDB taxonomy): domain Bacteria; phylum Pseudomonadota; class Gammaproteobacteria; order Burkholderiales; family Burkholderiaceae_C; genus Hydrogenophaga. The sequence continues at coordinate 62 of JAHIQV010000538.1, forward strand.
GGGTGCGCTTGGCGGTGATGAACTCCATCACATCCGGGTGGTCGATGCGCAGCACGCCCATCTGCGCGCCGCGGCGTGCGCCCGCGCTCTCCACGGTGGAGCAGCTCTGGTCGAACACGTTGATGTAGCTGCAGGGGCCGGACGCCATGGAATGCGTGCCCTTGACCTCGGCGCCCTTGGGGCGGATGCGCGAGAAGTCATAACCCACACCGCCGCCGCGGCGCATGGTCTCGGCGGCTTCGCGCAGCGCTTCGTAGATGCCGGGGTAACCCTCGGCGTCCACGCCCTGGATGGCGTCGCCCACCGGCTGCACGAAGCAGTTGATCAGGGTGGCCTGGATGTCGGTGCCGGCGGCGCTCATGATGCGGCCCGCGCCGATGGCGCCGGCGTGCAGGTTGTCCAGGAAGCGCTGCTCCCATTCGGCGCGCTCGGCCTCTTTTTCCACCGAAGCCAGCGCCCGCGCCACGCGGCGGTAGAGGTCTTCGAGGCCGGTCTCGCCGGGTTTGAGGTATTTTTCGGCCAGCACGTCCTGGCTGATGGGTTGGGTGGCGGTCAGGTCCTGGGGACGCATGGTGTTGTCGCGTTTCATCTCGTTGTTTGATGGAGAAAGGGGAGTGGACGGCCAGGCTGCGGGGTGGTGGCAGGGTGGCTCAGGTCGGGCATGCCGTCGTGTGGGCGGTGAACGACCGGACGGGTGAAAACCACCCTGCATTTTGCCCTGAGCCGCGCCGGTTCAGCGACCACGCATCCGATGCCCGTCCCTTTTCCCGGCGAAATCGGCGGTGGCACCCGGGTGCCCCGGCCCGCCCGCGCCCGGCAACTGCCTCATGAACAGGCAATCCGCCCTCCATATGCCTCAATTCATCCATCAGAAAGAATTTGCCCGTCGTGTTCGACATAAGGCGGATAGGGCCCCGTGCCGCTGTGGGAGGCTAACGAGGCCGGCACAAAGGCACCTTGTTCTGCGTCAAAAACGTGGACTTCCCCCTCCTCGATCACGTAATGCCAGCCGTGCAGCGACAGCTGACCCGCCTCCGCGGCGCGGCGCACCATGGGGTAATCCATCAGCCGCTCCAGCTGCAGCACCACCGCGCGCTGCTCGGTGCGACGCAGTGCTTCGGCGCTGGGCTGGACCGGCAGCAGGGCCTCGTCGGCCAGCTTGAGCCAGGCCTTGAGCGCCACCGCCTCCTCGGGCGCACCTTCGTAGGCGGTGCGGATGGCACCGCAGTGGCTGTGGCCACAGACGATGATGCGTTCCACTTTCAGGCTCAGCACCGCGAACTCGATCGCGGCCATGGTGCCGTGAAGTCCGTGCGACTGGTCATAGGGCGGCACGAAGGCGCCCACGTTGCGCACCAGGAACAGCTCGCCCGGCGCCGCGCCCGTCAGCAGGTAAGGCACCAGGCGCGAATCGGAACAGCCGATGAACAGCGTCTTCGGATGCTGCCCCTGCGCCACCAGGTCCTGGAAGCGCTGCTGGTGCAGCGGAAAATAGTCCGAATGGAAATCGCGCAGACGCAGCAGCAGGTCGTCAGGCATGGTGGACCATCACTGCACCAATGGAGAGTCAGCACCTTCGAGTTCGACGCCCTCCACCTTCGCCTGCCCCACCAGCAGCTGCATGTACTGGCGCAGCGCGGTGCTGCGCGACTGCAGCGCGAGCCGGCTGGCGATCTGGTCACGAACCTGCCCGAACTCGGGCAGCTGGCCTTTCTTGCGGCCCAGCACCTCGATGATGTGCAGGCCGAAACGCGTGTGCACCAGGCGCGGATGCACGCCCATGCCCCAGCGCGAATCGGTCTGGAAGAACAGCTCGTTCGCCAGCTCGGGGGCGCAGGCTTCCGGCGTCACCCAGCCCAGGTCGCCGCCCTGGGCGCCCGAGGGACAGTTCGACAGCTCGGCGGCCAGTTGCGCGAAGCGCCCCGCGGGCACGTCCTTGCGCGACAGCTCCAGCAACGCGGTCTCGGCGCGCTGCGACAGCGCGTGCACGTTCACGCCCGGCGTCACCGCAAACAGGATGTGCCGCACATGCAGCGCCTGCCCGACGATCAGCCTGTTCTTCTGCGCCTCGTAGTGACGGCGGCATTCCTCTTCGGTGGGGTCGGGCGAGGTCACGGCCTGGTCGAGCATGGTCTCGATGACGAGGCGCTGCGCCTCGTCCGGCTGTTGCGCCACCAGCCCCCGGAA
>JAHIQV010000539.1 GCA_018903185.1 Gammaproteobacteria bacterium
AGGACAGCATTGCAGACGCCTTCCTGCAGCAGATCCTGCTGCGCCCGGCCGAGTACTCGGTGGTGGCCACGCTGAACCTGAACGGCGACTACATCTCCGACGCCCTGGCCGCCCAGGTCGGTGGCATCGGCATCGCCCCGGGTGCCAACCTGTCGGACTCCGTGGCCTGCTTTGAAGCCACCCACGGCACCGCGCCGAAGTACGCCGGCAAGGACTATGTGAACCCGGGTTCCGAAATCCTGTCGGCTGAAATGATGCTGCGCCACATGGGCTGGACGGAAGCGGCCGATCTGATCATCAGTTCGATCGAAAAATCCATCGCCAGCAAGAAAGTCACCTACGACTTCGCCCGCCTGATGGACGGTGCCACCCAGGTGAGCTGCTCGGGATTTGGGCAGGTCATGATCGACAATATGTAAACGCCATTTCCGCGCGGTGCCGGGCCTACGAAGCCGGTGCCGGGCAGAACCATTGGAAAAACCGCCCGGAAGCAGCCTTCCTCGGCGGTTTTCTTTTGCGTCGAAACGACACAATGGGTCATGCCGCGCCGTGCCTGTGTCCCTGCCAATGCCGCCCCTTCTCCGACAGGGCGGTCAACAACGCCATGTTGTCACGGTAAATACATATCCCGAGCAGCCCATAGGGACGCGCGCACCCCGCTAGAATCATTTTCATGGCCACCCAGAACCCCAAGAAACCCGAAAACCCCGTCGCTCCCCCCAGTGTGGGCAATGACGATTCGGTGGTGCTTGAGCGGCGTGCGCAGCGCACCAAACCCCCTCAGATGTTTCAGGTGGTGCTGCTCAACGACGATTTCACCCCCATGGAGTTCGTTGTGCACGTCATTCAGGAATATTTCAGCAAGGACCGTGAAACCGCGACCCAGATCATGCTCAAGATACACCTCGAAGGCAAAGGCATTTGCGGGATATACACGCGCGATGTGGCCAGCACCAAAGTCGACCAGGTGTCGCAGGCTGCCCGGAACGCGGGGCATCCGTTGCAGTGTTTGAGCGAGCCGATTGAATAACGCCAGATCCGCCCCATTTGATGGCCATCCACCCGATACACCTTACGTACCCGGACCCCAGCGTTTCAAACCACCACCAGCCCAAAGGATGTGTCCATGATTGCCCAGGAACTTGAAGTCAGCTTGCACATGGCCTTCGTCGAGGCCCGGCAACAGCGACACGAATTCATCACGGTGGAGCACCTGCTGCTCGCCCTGCTCGACAACCCGAGCGCCGCCGAGGTGCTGCGCGCCTGCTCGGCCAACGTGGACGACCTGCGCAAGTCCCTGACGAATTTCATCAAGGACAACACGCCGCAGGTCGCCGGCACCGACGAGGTGGACACGCAGCCCACGCTGGGTTTCCAGCGGGTGATCCAGCGCGCCATCATGCACGTGCAGTCCACCGGCAACGGCAAGAAGGAAGTCACAGGCGCCAACGTGCTGGTGGCGATCTTTGGCGAAAAGGACTCCCACGCCGTGTACTACCTGCACCAGCAGGGTGTGACCCGGCTGGACGTGGTCAATTTCATCGCCCACGGCATCCGCAAGAGCGATCCACCCGAGGCGAGCAAGCCGGGGGAGAGTGCGGCCGAAAACGAAGAGGCTGGCGAAGCCAAGCAGAATGAAAAGGCGTCGCCGCTGGAGCAGTTCACCCAGAACCTGAATCAGCTCGCCAAAGACGGCAAGATCGATCCGCTGATCGGGCGCGACTACGAGGTCGAGCGCGTGATCCAGATCCTGTGCCGCCGCCGCAAGAACAACCCGCTGCTCGTCGGCGAAGCCGGCGTGGGCAAGACCGCCATCGCCGAGGGCCTGGCCTGGCGCATCACCCAGAACGACGTGCCGGAAATCCTGGCCGAAGCCCAGGTGTATTCGCTCGACATGGGCGCGCTGCTGGCCGGCACCAAGTACCGCGGCGATTTTGAACAGCGTCTGAAGGGTGTTCTCAAGTCGCTCAAGGACAAGCCCAACGCCATCCTTTTCATCGACGAGATCCACACCCTGATCGGTGCCGGCGCGGCATCGGGCGGTACGTTGGATGCGTCCAACCTGCTCAAGCCCGCGCTGTCCAGTGGCCAGATGAAGTGCATCGGCGCGACCACCTTCACCGAATACCGTGGCATCTTCGAAAAAGACGCCGCGCTCAGCCGCCGCTTCCAGAAGGTCGACGTGGTCGAGCCGACGGTGGAGCAGACCGTGGACATCCTCAAAGGGCTGAAGTCGCGCTTTGAAGAGCACCACAATGTCAAGTACGCCCTGGCGGCCCTGCAGGCTGCGGCCGAACTCAGCGCCAAGTACATCAACGACCGCCACCTGCCCGACAAGGCCATCGACGTGATCGATGAGGCCGGTGCGGCGCAACGCATCCTGCCCGCGTCCAAACGCAAGAAGACCATCAGCAAGACCGAGGTCGAAGAGATCGTGGCCAAGATCGCGCGCATCCCGCCCGCGAACGTGTCCAACGACGACCGCGGCAAGCTGCAGACCCTGGAGCGCGACCTCAAGAGCGTGGTGTTCGGTCAGGACAAGGCCCTTGAAGTGCTGGCCTCCAGCGTCAAGATGGCACGTTCGGGCCTGGGCAAAAGCGACAAGCCCATCGGTGCCTTCCTGTTCAGCGGCCCCACCGGCGTGGGCAAGACCGAAGCCGCCAAGCAGCTGGCCTACATCATGGGCATCGACCTGATCCGCTTCGACATGTCGGAGTACATGGAGCGCCATGCCGTGAGTCGCCTGATCGGTGCGCCTCCGGGTTACGTGGGTTTTGACCAGGGTGGCCTGCTGACCGAAGCCATCACCAAGAAGCCGCATTGCGTGCTGCTGCTCGACGAGATCGAAAAGGCGCATCCGGACATCTTCAACGTGCTGCTGCAGGTCATGGACCACGGCACCTTGACCGACAACAACGGGCGCAAGGCCGATTTCCGCAAC
>JAHIQV010000540.1 GCA_018903185.1 Gammaproteobacteria bacterium
CCGCTGGTGGGTCCGGCCTATCTGGTGATGAAGTACAAGGGCAGCTCCAAGTGAGTGGGGCCTTGTGCAAAGGGTGCCGCCTGATTTGAACCCGGAACTCCTCGCGCTGCAAAAGCGCCTCCAGCACCCGTTTGCCAATCCGCGCCTGCTGGAGCGTGCGCTGACCCACCGCAGTTTCACGTCCGACCACAACGAGCGCCTGGAGTTTTTGGGCGACTCGGTGCTCAATCTGGCCATTTCCGGTCTGCTGTTTGAAAAACTCAGTCAGCTGCCCGAGGGCGATCTCTCCCGGGTGCGGGCGAACCTGGTCAAGCAGGACACGCTGTTCCAGATCGCATCCGTGCTCGGACTCTCTGCTTGCCTGCGCTTGGGCGATGGCGAAAAGCGCTCAGGGGGCCACAAACGCCCGTCGATCCTGGCCGATGCGCTCGAAGCCATCATCGGCGCGGTGTACCTGGATGCGGGCTTTGAGGTGGCCGCCGCGATGGTGCGCAGGCTTTACGGCGATGTTGAACTGAACGCCCAGATGAGCGCCATGGGCAAGGACCCGAAGACCGAATTGCAGGAGTGGCTGCAGGCGCGCAAAATGAAGCTGCCGGTTTACCGCGTGGTGGCTACCCTGGGCGAAGCCCATAAACAGACGTTCGATGTGGAATGCACAGTGACGGAAACCGGTCGCAGCGAACGTGGTATCGGTGCTTCGCGTCGCGCGGGTGAGCAGGCCGCAGCGGCGGCCATGTTGCAGCACCTCATGGCGGAGTGACCCGCCTCCCGTTCCCGAAACACGCCGCTTGCGTCATTTCTCTCTTTGCCCCTGGCGTTGACCCGTCAGCACGAATCCATGTCCCGAAAAACCGTTCCCATGCCCGCTCCGTCACAGCCTGCCACACCTGTGGCCAACCCTGAGCTTGACGCCATGCTGGCCCGCGCCCTGGGCAACCCCGGTGAGGTTGAAGCCGAGCAGCCCGAAGCGGCGTTGCAAGAGCCCGAGCCTGTCGATCCGGCGGCCCAGCATTGCGGCTTCGTGGCCATCGTGGGCAAACCCAACGTGGGCAAATCGACCCTGCTCAATGCCTTGGTCGGCCAGAAGGTCAGCATCACCTCGCGCAAGGCGCAGACCACGCGACACCGCATCACGGGTTACCGCACCGTCGGGCCGACGCAGTTCGTGTTCGTGGACACGCCGGGTTTCCAGACCCGGCATGGCAATGCGCTGAACCGGGCACTCAACAAAACTGTGCTGGGCGCGGTGAACGATGTGGACCTGATCCTGTTCGTGGTGGAGGCCGGGCATTTCAACCTGGCCGATGCCAAGGTGCTGGACCTGTTGCCGGCGAACGTGCCTGTGGTGCTGCTGGCCAACAAGTTCGATCTGGTGCACCGGCGTGGCGACCTCGCGCCCTGGCTGCGCTCGATGCAGGAGCGCCACGCGTTTGCCGAGTTCGTGCCGATGTCGGCCAAGAACACCAAGGACATCCAGCGCCTGTTTGCGATCTGTGAGAAATACCTGCCGCAGCAACCCTGGATGCACGATCCGGAGGAGCTCACCGACCGCAGCGAGCGCTTCATGGCCAGCGAGATGGTGCGTGAAAAGCTCTTCCGCCTGACCGGCGACGAGCTGCCCTACACATCCACCGTCATCATCGACAAGTTCGAGCAGGAAGGCCGGCTCAGGCGCATCGCAGCGACCATCGTGGTGGAGCGCGATGGCCACAAGGGCATGGTGATCGGCGACAAGGGCGAGAAGCTCAAGCGCATCGGTACCGAGGCGCGTCAGGAACTGGAGAAACTCTGGGATTGCAAGGTGTTTCTGGAGTTGTGGGTCAAAGTGCGTTCGGGCTGGGCCGATGACGATGCGCGCGTGCGCTCGTTTGGCTACGAGTGAAGTCTCCGCAAGCGAACCATGGCCACGCGCCGGTTTTCTGAAGAACCTGCTTTCGTCCTGCACCGCTACGACTGGAGCGAGTCCAGCCTGGTGCTGGAAGTGTTCACGCGCCACCATGGCCGCATTGCGCTGGTGGCCAAGGGGGTCAAGCGGCCCACTTCCCAGTTCCGCCCGGTGCTGCTGCCGTTGCAACCGCTGCACCTGAGTTGGGGCGGTGACGCCGAGGTGCGCACGCTCAAGTCGGCCCAGTGGCAGGGCGGGCATGTCATGCCCACCGGCGAAGCGCTGCTTTCCGGCTGTTATCTCAACGAACTGCTCATGCGCCTGCTGGCCCGTGACGATCCGCTCGCCGCCTTGTACGACCACTACACGCTGGCGGTGCAGTTGCTGGCGGAGCGGGCCGATGCCCAACAGCTCATCCTGCGTGCGTTCGAGTTGCTGCTGTTGCGCGACATTGGCCTGCTGCCCGATCTGGCGCACGAGGGCAATACGCTGGCGGCCTTGCAGGACGGGGTGTTTTACGTGCTGGGTCCGGAAAGTGGTCTTCGTGCGGCCCATGAGGACGATACCCATGCCCTGACGGGGGAGCAGTGGTGCTCGCTCCAGATCGCGCTGGACGAGGCCGATCCCCTCATCGCCACCCTGCGCGCCTGTGTCGGTTGCCAGCAGGCGCTGCAGCCGCAGTTGCGCAACCTGCTGCACTACCATAGCGGTGTGCGGGTGTTCAAGACCCGCCAGCTGATGCTGGATGTGCAGGCCATGGGCCGACCTCGCGCATCGCCCGAAGCGGCTTCCACCAACCTCCAGACCACGCCATGACCACGGCTTTACTTCCACGCACCGCGCTGTCGGTCAACCTCAACAAGGTCGCCCTGGTGCGCAACACCCGGCACCTGGGTATCCCGTCGGTCACTCGGGCGGCCAGCTTGTGCCTGCAGGCCGGGGCACACGGCATCACCGTGCATCCCCGTCCCGATGAACGCCACATCCGGCCCCACGATGTGTCCGATCTGGCGGAGCTGCTCAAAGCCTGGCCCGATCGCGAATACAACATCGAAGGCAACCCGTTTCACAACCTGATGGATGTTGCTCGCGAGGTGAAAACCAAGGGCCTGCCGCTGCACCAGCTGACCTTCGTGCCCGACAGCGAAGGCCAGTTCACGAGCGACCACGGCTGGAGTTTTCCACAGGACGCCGAACGCCTGCGGCCTCTCATTGCCGAAGCGCAGGCGCTGGGCGCGCGCGTGAGCCTGTTCATGGACCCGGAGCCCGCCGCGATGGCCGCGGCCAGGACCGTGGGGGCGGATCGGGTGGAGCTCTACACCGAACCCTACGCCGCCGCCTGGCACACGCCGCAGCGGGCCAGCCAGCTGGAGCGCTACCGTGCCGCCGCGCAGGCCGCACTGGACGCGGGCCTGGGGGTCAACGCAGGGCACGACCTCAACCGTGAAAACCTCACGACCTTCCTGCGCACCGTTCCAGGTGTGAGCGAGGTGTCGATCGGTCACGCGCTGATCGCCGATGCGCTGGAGCTGGGCTATGCCGCCACCATCGCTGACTACAACCTCTGCATCGAAGAGGCCTTTTCGGTCACCTGAGGCCGTTGCTTTTCATCCAACCCAACGCCCGATCCAGCGGGCGCGAACTTTCATGATCTTCGGCATCGGCACCGACATTTGCGACATCCGCCGCATGGAGGCCACGCTGCATCGCCAGGGTGAACGCTTTGTGCGCAAGGTGCTCAGCGAGGGCGAGTTCGCCGTCTGGCAGCGGCGCAACGCGCGCTGGCCACGCCGCGGCCTGAGCTATCTGGCGACGCGTTTTTCGGCCAAGGAAGCATTTTCCAAGGCCATCGGTCTGGGCATGCGTTTGCCCATGAGCTGGCGGCGCTGCGAAATTGCCAATCTCCCCAGCGGTCAACCGGTGATCGTGCTGCATGGCGATCTCAAGACCTGGTTCGAGGCGCAGGGTCTGCGTGCATACGTGACCGTGACCGACGAGACCGACTACGCGGCGAGCTTTGTGGTGGTCGAAAAGGATGACGCCCACGCGCACTCCGGGGCCGCACGTATCGACTCGGGCCGACCAGGCAGCGAAACCTGACCACTTGACCGCTCAAAAAAATCCACCATGCATCAACACGCACCTCTCATCATCGATGTCGCCGGCCACAGCCTCACCACCGCCGAACGCCAGCGCCTGGCCCATCCCCTGGTGGGTGGCGTCATCCTGTTTGCCCGCAACTGGTTGGACCGTGCCCAACTGACCAAACTGTGCCGCCAGATCAAGGCCGTGAGGCCCGACCTGCTGATCGCGGTGGACCACGAAGGCGGGCGTGTGCAGCGCTTTCGCACCGACGGTTTCACCCACCTGCCACCCATGGCCGCCTTCGGCGGGCTGTGGCTGTCGCCGCCGACGAAAGGCGAAGGTGAGGGCGGTCCCGCGATGCGCGCGACCAACGCCGCCACGGCCGCCGGCTACGTGCTCGGCGCCGAGTTGCGCGCCTGTGGTGTGGACCTGAGCTTCACGCCGGTGCTCGATCTGGACTACGGTGAAAGCTCGGTCATTGGCGACCGCGCCTTCGCGCGCGACCCGCGCGTGGTGTCGTTGCTGGCGCAGGCGCTGATGTTCGGCCTGCAGCAGAGCGGCATGGGCAACTGCGGCAAACACTTCCCGGGCCACGGCTTCGTCAGGGCCGACTCGCACTTGGCGATTCCGGTGGACAAGCGCAGCCTCAAGGCCATCCTGGCCGAAGATGCCGCACCCTACGGTTGGCTCTCCAGCAGCCTGCAGGCGGTGATGCCCGCGCACGTGATCTATCCCAGGGTGGACAGCCGACCTGCGGGATTTTCGTCGCGCTGGTTGCAGGACGTGCTGCGCCACCAGCTCGGTTTCACCGGCGCCATCTTCAGCGACGACCTGAGCATGGAAGCGGCGCGCCACATCGACGGGCGCGACGTGAGCTTCGCCAAGGCCGCACTGGCCGCACTCACCGCGGGTGGCGACATGGTGGTGCTGTGCAACCAGTCTGTGGTGGATGGTGGGTCACCGATCGACGAGGCCATTGAAGCCTTGTCGCGAGCACAGGTGGAGGGGTTGTGGAGCCCCAATCCCGCGAGTGAAGACCGGCGCCTGGCGCTGCTGCCGCGCGCTGCGGAGATGGACTGGGACACACTGATGGTGAGTGCGCGCTACATGCACGCACTCTCCCTGCTGCCCTGAATCAGCGTTCCACGCCCATCCGGTCGAGCAGATCGGAAATCAGCTCCAGCCGCAGCAAGGGATTGTCCAGCGTCATCAGCCGGTGTTTGAGTTCGGCCGGTGCGGGCAGGAGTTCGGCCCAGCGGTTGGCCACCCAGCCGCTGTCGTCCCACTGGTAGGGCGGCTGCAGAGGCAGCTCGTTCATGGCCTCTGGCTCGCGCTCCTGCAGGTTGTGCAGCAAGCGTTGCAGCGCGTCGCGCGTGGGCAAGAGGTGTTCGGGCACCGGGATCACGGGCTCAGCGTCGTCGAGTTGCACATCGCCCACCCACAGTCCGTGCGGCAGTTGATGGCTGGCGGTCACATGAAAGCGCTGCAGGCCGCGGCAGTGAATGACCAGCAGTCCGGGCTGTGGCCGCTCCAGCTGTTCGATGCGCGCCAGTGTGCCCACGGGATGAAACACCTCACGCGCAAAGGTGCCACCGCTGGGCGGTGCATTTGGATCGATGCGCCGTACCTCGCTGCCCTCGGACAGGCAGACGACGCCGAACGGCGCGCCGGCCTTGTGGCACCGGCTGATCATGTCGAGGTAGCGCACTTCGAAAATGCGCAAGGGCATCCAGCCGCCGGGAAACAGGACGGTCTGCAGCGGAAACAGGGGCAGTTGCGACAGGACCAGCGGTGCTGTCTCCGGTGTTTCACTCAATCGGCAACCACCGCATCGGCACTCTGGCGCTGCAGCATGGCGAGCGCGCTGGCCACCGTGGTGCGCAGTTCGCGCCGATCGCAGATGAAGTCGACTGCGCCCTTGGTGATCAGGAACTCGGCACGCTGAAAGCCTTCGGGCAGCTTCACGCGCACGGTGTTCTCGATCACGCGCGGGCCGGCGAAACCGATCAGTGCCTTGGGTTCGGCGATCACCACGTCGCCCAGGAAGGCGAAACCGGCCGAGACGCCACCCATGGTGGGATCGGTCAGCACGCTGATGTAGGGCAGGCCCTTCTTGGCCAGCCGGGTGAGGGCGGCGTTGGTCTTGGCCATCTGCATCAGCGAGAGCAGGCCTTCCTGCATGCGCGCACCGCCGGTGGCGGTGAAGCAGACAAAGGGCACCTTCTGGGCAATGGCTTCTTCCACACCGCGCACAAAACGCTCACCCACCACCGAGCCCATGGAGCCGCCCATGAAGTCAAACTCGAAGCAGGCGGCCACCAGGCTGACGCCTTGCACCGCACCACCCATGACAATGAGCGCATCGGTCTCGCCCGTGGTCTCCAGCGCTTCTTTCAGGCGCTCAGGGTACTTGCGACTGTCCTTGAACTTCAATGCGTCGACCGGCAGCACCTCCTGACCGATTTCATACCGGCCCTCGGCGTCCAGGAACGCATTCAGACGTGGCCGGGCACCGATGCGGTGGTGGTGGCTGCAGTGTGGGCAGACGTTCTGGTTCTTTTCCAGATCGGTCTTGTAGAGCACGGCCTCGCAGCTCGGACACTTGATCCACAGCCCTTCGGGCACGCTGCGGCGCTCGGTTGGGTCGGTGTGGGTGATCTTCGGTGGCAGCAGCTTTTCAAGCCAGGACATGGGTGTGCTCCTATGGGGAAGCCGGGCCCATGAGGCCCGGGAAAGTCAGGGGATTATGCGTCCAGCGCTTTTCGTATGGTGCGCAGGAAATGGGTGGCAACCGACACCACCTTTTCATGCGGCTCGTTCTCGATCAGCTGGATGATCTTGCTGCCGATCACCACCGCGTCGGCGCTCTTTCCTATGGCTTTGGCCGTTTCGGCATCGCGGATGCCAAAACCCACGCCCACCGGAATGCTGACGTGGGCGCGGATGCGCGGCAACATGGCCTCGACCTGACCCACGTCCAGCGTGCCCGCGCCCGTCACGCCCTTGAGCGACACGTAGTACACGTAGCCGCTGGCCACGCGCGCCACCTGCGCCATGCGCTCGTCGGTACTGGTGGGTGCGAGCAGGAAGATCAGGTCCATGTTGGCGGCGCGCAGGGTGGCAGCGA
>JAHIQV010000541.1 GCA_018903185.1 Gammaproteobacteria bacterium
GATCACGTCTTCGACTTCTGCTGCGTCGATGCCGGCGCGCTGCACGGCGTGCTGCACGGCGTGGCCGCCGAGCGTGGCGCCATGGGTCATGTTGAAGGCGCCCTTCCAGCTCTTGGCCAGGGGCGTGCGGGCGGTGGAGACGATGACGGCGTTGGTCATGATGGAATCCTCAATTCGTGGTTCGTGCGGTCATCAGAAAGTCTTGCCTTCGGCGGCGAGACGGGCCAGCAAGGGAGCAGGCTCCCAGAACTGCGCGTCGTCCAGCGGGTTCTTCGCAAAGCGCTTCATGGCCTGGACCACGTTGAACAGCCCGACTTCGTTGGCGTAGTTCAGCGGGCCGCCGCGGTAGACCGGGAAGCCGTAGCCAAAGATGTAGACCACGTCGATGTCGCTGGCCTTGTTGGCGATGCCTTCTTCGAGGATGTGCGCGGCTTCGTTGACCAGCGAGAACACCAGGCGCTGCACGATCTCTTCATCGGAGATCTTGCGCGGCGTGATGCCGGCGGCGGCGCGGTGGTCTTCGATCATCTTCACCACCTCGGCGTTCGGGATCGCGTCGCGTTTGCCCGGCACGTAGTCGTACCAGCCGGCGCCGGTCTTCTGGCCGAAGCGGCCCTTCTCGCACAGCAGGTCGGCGGTCTTGCTGTATTTCATGTCCGGCTTTTCCTGGTAGCGGCGCTTGCGGATCGCCCAGCCGATGTCGTTGCCGGCCAGGTCGCCCATGCGGAACGGGCCCATGGCCATGCCGAACTTCTCCATCGCCTTGTCCACCTGCTCGGGGGTGCAGCCTTCGTCGAGCAGGAAGCCGCCCTGGCGTCCGTACTGTTCGATCATGCGGTTGCCGATGAAGCCATCGCAGACGCCGGACACGACCGCCGTCTTCTTGATCTTCTTGGCCACCGCCATCACCGTGGCCAGCACGTCCTTGGCGGTCGCGTCACCGCGCACCACTTCGAGCAGCTTCATCACGTTGGCCGGGCTGAAGAAGTGCATGCCCACCACGTCCTGCGGGCGCTTGGTGAAGTTGGCGATTTTGTTGACGTCCAGCGTGGAGGTGTTGGACGCCAGGATGGCGCCGGGCTTCATCACGCGGTCGAGTTCCTTGAACACGGCTTCCTTGACGCCGATCTCTTCGAACACGGCCTCGATCACCAGATCGGCCGAGCCGAGGTCGTCGTAGCTCAGCGTGGTGCTTAGCAAGGCCATGCGCTGCTCGTACTTGTCCTGCTTGAGCTTGCCCTTCTTGACCTGGGCTTCGTAGTTCTTGCGGATGACGCCGATGCCGCGGTCCAGCGCTTCCTGCTTCATCTCCAGCATCTTCACCGGGATGCCGGCGTTGAGGAAGTTCATGGAGATGCCGCCGCCCATGGTGCCAGCGCCGATCACGGCGACCGATGCGATCTCGCGCTTGGCCGTGTCTTCCGGCACGTCGGGGATCTTGCTCGCGGCGCGCTCGGCCACGAACAGGTGGCGCAGCGAACGGCACTCGGGCGTCCACATCAGGTTGATGAAGATCTCGCGCTCGAAGGCCATGCCGTCGGCAAACTTCTTCTGGGTTGCGGCTTCCACGGCGTCCACGCACTTGGCGGGCGCCGGGAAATTCTTCGCCATGCCCTTGACCATGTTGCGCGCGAACTGGAAGTAGGCCTCGCCATTGGGGTGCTTGCAGGGCAGGTTGCGCACCAGCGGGAAGGCCGAGCCGTCGGCGTGTTTGGCGGCCATGTCGCGGGCGAAGGCCAGCGCTTCTTCGGCCAGCGACTCGGGCGATGCGGACAGCTTGTCGAACAGCTTCTGGCCAGGCACCTGCGCCAGCATCTCGCTCTTGACGGCCTCGCCGCTGACGATCATGTTCAGCGCCACTTCCACGCCCAGCACGCGCGGCAGGCGCTGCGTGCCACCGGCGCCGGGAATCAGGCCCAGCTTCACTTCGGGCAGCGCCACGTTGCAACCGGGTGCGGCGATGCGGTAGTGCGCGCCCAGCGCGAGTTCCAGGCCGCCGCCCATGGCCACGCTGTGCACGGCCGCGATCACCGGCTTGGTGGTGTTCTCGACCCGGATGATCACGGAGAGCAGGTTGGGTTCCTGGATCGCCTTGGGCGAACCGAACTCGCGGATGTCGGCACCGCCCGAAAACGCCTTGCCGGCGCCGGTCAGCACGACGGCCTTGACCGCCGCATCGTTTTCGGCTTTCTCCAGCCCTTCGACGATGGCCTGGCGGGTGGACAAGCCCAGACCGTTCACCGGCGGGTTGTTCAGCGTGATGACGGCCACATCGCCGTGGACCTGGTACTCAGCGGTCATGGAATCTCCTCTGTGTGGATCGGAAAAAGACGCACGTCCGAAAAAACGAACGGTCGTGCGATTCTAGGGATTTTGTGCGGTGCGGCAAGCGCCGCTTGTCGCGAGTGGGTCAATCAGACCTCAAGCCACTCTTTGCGGGTATAGGGGTCTGCTCTGAGGCTCTCCGGCGTGCCATGGAACACGATGCTGCCGTGGCCCATGACCAGCGCGCGGTCGGAGATCGCCATGGCGATGGTGAGCTTCTGTTCGATCAGCAGCACCGACACGCCGCGGGCCTTGAGCTTCTGCAGGTATTCGCCCACCAGCTCCACGATCTTGGGCGCGAGGCCCTCGGTGGGTTCGTCGATGATGATCAGGTCGGGGTCGCCCATGAGCGTGCGGCACAGCGTGAGCATCTGCTGCTCGCCACCCGACAGCACGCCCGCTTCGGTGTGCTCCCGCTCCTTCAGCCGCGGGAACATCGCGTACATGTCGTTGAAGCTCCAGCGCACGTCCTTGCCCTTGCCTTTTTGTCCGAGCAGCAGGTTCTGGTGCACGGTGAGCTTGGGGAAGATGTCGCGGTTTTCCGGCACGTAACCCAGCCCCAGGTGCGCGACCTCAAAGGGCTTCTTGCCCTGGATGGACTGCCCCTTCCAGTCGATGGCGCCTTCGCAGTCGACCAGGCCCATGATGGCTTTGGCCGTGGTGGAACGGCCCGAGCCGTTGCGCCCGAGCAGCGCCACGATCTCGCCCGGCCCCACATCAAACGAAACGCCGTGCAGCACGTGGCTCTTGCCGTAATAGGCGTGGAGGTTTTCGATTTTCAGCATGCTGCGGTTTTCCTCAATGGCCGGCGGAGGCCGCCTGTTCATCCGCCAGTACGGAGCCCAGATAGGCCTCCTGCACCTTCGGGTTCGCCCGCACCGCCTCGGGCTCGTCGAACGCGATCACCTCGCCGTACACCACCACCGCGATCTTGTCGGCCAGGCCGAAGACCACGCCCATGTCGTGCTCCACCGTCAGCAGGGTCTTGCCCACCGTGACTTCCCGGATCAGCTCGATGAAACGGCTGGTTTCGCTCTTGCTCATGCCGGCCGTGGGTTCGTCGAGCAGGATCACGTTGGCGCCGCCGGCGATGGTGATGCCGATCTCCAGCGCGCGCTGCTCGGCGTAGGTCAGGTTCATGGCCAGCGTGTCGTGCTTCTTGTCGAGGCGGATCATGCGCATCAGTTCTTCGGCGCGCTCGTTGGCGTCGTCCATGCCGGCGAGGAAGCGGAACAGCGTGTAGCGGTAGCCCAGGCTCCAGAGCACGCCGCAGCGCAGGTTCTCGAACACGCTGAGCTTGGGAAAGATGTTGGTGATCTGGAAGCTGCGCGAAAGGCCCAGGCGGTTGATCTCGAAGGGCTTCTTGCCGTCGATGCGCGTGCCGTTGAGCAGCACCTCGCCGCTGCTGGGTTCGAAGCGGCCCGAGATCAGGTTGAACAGCGTGGACTTGCCGGCGCCGTTGGGGCCGATGATGGCCACGCGCTCGCCGGAACGCACCGCGAGGTCCACCCCGCGGATGATCTCGGTCTTGCCGAAGCGCTTGCGCAGGTCGCGCAGCTCCAGTGCGTAGCCACCCGCGTGCACGTGGCTCATGGCCTGTTCGAAACGGCCGGTGTCGGCTGTGGACGTGGCGCTGCTCATTGCGTCTCCCGGCGCTTGATTTCTTTTTCGATGTCGGTCTGGATCGCGGCCCACTGGGCGCTGAACTGACGGCGTGTGAGCTCGAAGATGCCCAGGCCGGTCAGCGTCACGAAGGCGGCGCCAAACCAGCTGCCGGCGGTCTTGGAATGCAGCTCCATGCCGAGGTATTTCACCGAGTCGCCCATCGCCGCGTCGAGCTGCAGGTGGTAGATCATCTCGACCATCGCACCGCCCCCGAGCAGGACCACCAGCGCGGTCACGCCCAGCGCCAGGTACGCGACCCAGACCTCGCGCAGTTTGCCAAACGACGCCACGCGCAGGTTCATCATGATCAGGCTGGCGATGCCGCCCGGCGCGTACATCACCATGAACAGGAACACCAGCCCGAGGTAGAGCAGCCAGGCCTTGGTCAGCTCCGACAGC
>JAHIQV010000542.1 GCA_018903185.1 Gammaproteobacteria bacterium
CTGGCCGTGGTTGCGGTGTACGGGGGCTATTTCAACGGCGGTCTGGGCATCCTGCTCATGGCGCTCTACACCGTGGCCGGCGAGACGCGGCTGAACACGGTCAACGCGCTGAAGAACCTGAATTCGCTGGTGCTGTCGTGGTTGTCGGTGGCGGCCTTCGTGATCGCCGGCGCGATTGCGTGGAAAGCCGGGCTGCTGATGATGGTGGCGGCCACCGCGGGCGGCTTCTTCGGCGCCCGCTGGTCCAGACGCCTGCCCGCGGCCTGGGTGCGCCTTGGCGTGATCGTCACCGGGCTGGTGATGAGCGCCCTGTTCTTCTGGAAGAACTGAACGGCGTGGTGCGGTCGCCCGGCGGTGCCGATGCGACCGTGCCTCAGGCGGTTGCGCCCTGCAGCTTGGTGTGACCCGCGAACCGCCCCACCAGCCAGTGCAGCAGGCCGGCGACCGCCAGCAGCGTCAACAGGCCGAAACCCCAGCCCACCCACAACAGCGGTCCCACCCAGGCCATGAGCGCGTCGCCCGAGGGCAGCACCGCGCCCAGCCATTGCACCCCATCCGCGGCCAGGGCCTGCAGCGCGGCGAGTGCTGCGGTGTCGACCCATGGGGCCAGCCAGGCCGGCGCTGCCGGGACCGACCAGCCACCCACCGCGCCGCCCGCCTGCGTGAGCGCACCGGCGTCCACGGCGCCCAGCAGCCAGCCGGCGAGCTGCTGGGTCAGGGCCACCAGCCCGGTCCACACGGCGGCCAGCAGGGCCGTGAGGCTCCAGATCAGTGTCTTCATGGTCAGACGCCCAGTGGCCGGCGCCATGCGACGTTCAGCGCGTCCAGCAGATCCACTTCACCGTCGGCCAGGTGTCCGTCGGCCAGCGTCAGGGCCTCGCACTGCTGCGCGATCAGGTCCTGCAAGTCGGGCTGGGTGATTTCCGCCATGAGCTGCTCGCGTGTGGCGGCATCGACCGTCCCGGTCCAGCGGCCGTTCCCGATGGTGAGCAGGTCCTGGCAGAAATGGTCGAGCACGTCCTTGAAGGCTTCCGGGCTCAGCCCCAGGCGGGCCGGCGCGTCGAGGCGGTCCAGCGCCCGGAGTTCGGTCATCGAGTAGTGGCCATCGGCCACCAGGGCCATGGCCAGGACGCGGGCGGCGGCTTGCGGGCTGTTGACGGGAAGGGATTGCATGTGCTTGTCCTTTCAGTGAAGGGATGGAATCAGTCGTTGCTGCCGATGCCCATGAGGCTCAGCAGGCTGGTGAACAGGTTGAAGGCCGAGACGAACAGGCCCACGGTGGCCAGCACGTAGTTGGTCTCGCCGCCGTTGACGATGCGGCTGGTCTCGAACAGGATCAGGCCCACCGACAGCAGCGCCACCAGGCCCGACACCGCCATCGCCAGGGCCGGCATCTGGAAGAAATAGGCGCTCACGGCCAGCACCAGCGCGATCACCATGCCGGCGAACAGGAAGCCGCCCATGAAGCTGAAGTCGCGCCGCGTCGTCAGCACGTAGGCCGACAGCGCCACGAAGGTGGCCCCGGTGGCGCCGAGCGCGGCCACGATGGTGCCGGCGCCGCCGGGCAGGGCCAGCGTGTGCGTCAGCAGCGGGCCGAGCGTGTAGCCCATGAAGCCGGTGAGCGCGAACACGGCGGGCAGCGCCCAGGCGCTGTTCTGCAGCTTGTGCACCGTGAACAGCAGGCCGAAGAAGCCCACCAGCGTGATCACCAGGCCGGGCGCGGGCCAGCTGCCGGCCACCGCCAGCGCGGCCACGCCGGCACTGAACAGCAGCGTGAGCGAGAGCAGGGCGTAGGTGTTGCGCAGCACCCGGGCCACCTGCGGGCGGTCCAGGGCGAGCGAAGGGCGGGCGGGCAGGGAAGGGTGGCGTGTTGTGCGTTCCATGAGGGTTCTCCAGAGGTGAACAGGGAGCCTCGAAGATAGGGCTGCACTCGCTTCTGAAAAAGCAGACAATAACGAACAATCATTCAGCCAACCACGAAGCATGAGCCAGGACCTCAACTACAAGCACCTGTATTACTTCTGGGTCACGGCCAAGGAGGGCGGCATGTCCCACGCCGCCGAACGGCTGGGCATGGCGGTGCAGACCATCAGCGCCCAGGTGCGCCTGCTGGAGCAGTCGCTGGGCCACGCGCTGTTCAAGCCCGCCGGGCGCGGCCTGGCGCTCACCGAAGCCGGGCAGGCGGCCCTGCAGGTGGCCGAGCAGATCTTCCAGCTCGGCGAACAACTGCCCGCCGCCGTGCGCGACGCCACCAGCCAGAGCAGCGTGCGCCTCATGGTCGGCATTTCCGACGGCCTGGCCAAGCTCGCCGTGCGCGAGCTGCTGGCCCCGGCGCTCGAAGAACCGCGCCTGCGCCTGGTGTGCCACGAAGACGACTTCGACGACCTGCTGGCCGATCTCGCCCTGCACCGGCTCGACGTGGTGCTGTCCGACCGGCCCGCGCCCGCCAACCCCAACCTCAAGCTCTACAGCCACGCCATGGGCTCCTCGCCGCTGGGCTGGTACGCCCCCGAAGCCTGGCTGGAGCAGGCCCGCCACCACTTTCCGCACAGCCTGGCCGAGGTGCCGGTGCTGCTGCCGAGTTCACACGCCTCGGTGCGCCTGCGCCTCGACCAGTGGTTTGAGCAGCAAGGTGTGGTGCCCCATCTGGTGGGCGAGTTCGAAGACAGCGCCCTGCTCGCCACCTTCGGCTCCTCGGGCATGGGCGTGTTCCCCGCCTCCGAGCGCATGCGCTCCAAGCTTTCGCAGGGTTATGGCCTCCAGTGGTTCGCTTCCTGCGAGGGCGTGCAGGAGCATTACTACGCCATCGGCACCGCGCGCAAGGTGCAACACCCGCTGGTGCAGAAACTGCTCGATGCGGGGGTGTCCTGAACGGCGAATGCCTCAGACGGCCTTGACCGCCGTGCCCGTGCCGTTGGTCTTCACCGACTCGATGCACGCGTCGCGACCCGCCGCCGTCTTGTACATCTGGCTGGTGCCGATCACCTGGTGGTTGGCCGCCTTGAGGTTGAAGTAGCAGCGCCCGTCGGACGCGTCCTTGCGCTCGTAGCGCGCGTCGTTGCCGCAGTTGGCCTGCACCGACTGGATGCCGTTCTCCGCCGACGCCTTGGTGTCGTACTGCTCGCTGCGCAGGATCACTTCGCCGTTGCCCGCTTTCAGGACAAACGAAAACTGACCCTTGTCGTTCGAACCCAGTTCGTAGCTGCCTGCCATGTTCGCTCCTTGGTGGTGGATAGAGAGTGCCGAAGCAGGCGGATGATAGGTGCAGCGCCGCGCGCTGAACAGCCGTGCGAGGGTCCAGGTGCCTCCGGCAGCGAGCCATCGCAGGCGGCGCCGGTCGGCAGCCTGGGCGGAAACATGTTCAAATGCCATCCATATAGATTCCATGTGGATGGTATTAAGATGACGAACACCAAACTGGCCGACCCCCGAACCCGGATCGGCGAAACCGAAAAGATGACGATCAACCTGGGCGTGGTGGATCTGGGGCAGGTGGACCTGCTGGTGCAGGAAGGCTTTTATTCCAACCGCTCCGACCTGATCCGCACCGCCGTGCGCAACCTGCTGGCCACGCACGCAGACACGCTGCGCCAGACGGTGGCACGGCGCATGCTCATGCTGGGCCTGCAGCACCTGAATCGCACCGATCTGGAGCGCGCGGTGGCTGCCGGTCAGCGGCTGAACATCCAGGTGGTCGGTCTGGCGCGCATCGCCGACGACGTGACCCCCGAGCTGGCGCTGGCCGCGATCGAGTCCGTGTCGGTGCTGGGGGTCTTTCAGGCCAGCCCTGAAGTGCGCCGTGCACTGGCCGGGCGCATGGTCTGACACATCGCCTGACATCAAGCCCCTTCAACATGGCAGCCGGCGCACACCCATCACCGCCTGCCGAAAGCAAAGCCCCGATTTGAAACACCGCCTCCACACGCCCGACCGCCCCTTGTCCGTCCCGAGAGCCACTGCCATGAACATCCAAGACACCATTGAACGTGCGCTCAAGGCCGCCGGGCTGAACACCGAGAGCGGGCCCATGCGTGGCGTGACCGAAACGATCCGCAAGGCCCTGTCATCGGCGGGTCTGGGTGGCGCGACCGAGCCGCCCCGCGCAGCACCGGGGCAACGCGCGCCCCGTGACAGCGACACCATCGAGGTGGTGGCGCGCGAAGTGGCGGGTTCGGCAGAAGCCGAGACACCGACCGCCCGCGCCCCTGCCGCCAGGAAGTCCGCCGCCGCCAGACCCGCCGAGACGGCCGAGGGCCAGTTCCTTGCGCGCAGCTTCAGCTCGGCGGCCGGCACCCGTGCCTACAAGCTGTACCTGCCGCCGCAGGCCGCGAAGGCCCAGGCCAAAGCCCTGCCCATGGTCGTGATGCTGCACGGCTGCACACAGTCGGCCGACGACTTTGCCGCCGGCACGCAGATGAACCGCCTGGCCGATCAGCACGGCTTTCTGGTGCTTTACCCCGAGCAGGCAGCGAGCGCCAATCCCTCACGATGCTGGAACTGGTTCAGCCCGCACGACCAGGTCCGCGAGGGCGGCGAGCCGGCGCTGATTGCCGGCATGGTCGAAG
>JAHIQV010000543.1 GCA_018903185.1 Gammaproteobacteria bacterium
AACTGGATGGGAATCAGGTGGGGCAACTGACCCGCAGGCGCCTTGCCTGTCGCCATGGGCGCGAGCAGGTCGGCCAGCGTGATGCCATCGAGCACATCGAAGAAGCCCTGCATGGCCTTGTGCAAGGAATCCTTGAGCCGGCAATAGCCATCCAGGCGGCAGGTGTTGGTCTTGCGGTCAAAACACTCCACCAGCGTCATATCGGTTTCGGTCTGGCGGATGACTTCGCCCAGAGTCAGTTCTCCGGCCGGCTTGAGCAAGCGCAGGCCACCGCCCCGACCCCGCGTGGTCGCGATCCAGCCACACGCGGCCAGGATCATCGCGATCTTGGTGAGATGGCTGCGCGAAATGCCATGCGCCTCGGCGATCTCGTTCACCGTGGGCGGATGCTCGCGCCCTTCACAAGCTGCGCAATACATCAGCATGCGCAAGCTGTAGTCGGTCCATTGGGTGAGTCGCATGGGGTCATCAGCCTGTCAGAAGAAAGGGCGGGGACGAGAATGGTTCACTGTACCGTCAAAACGGCGGGCACCTTGAGCCCTGCATCAAGGCCACAGGCCTCGCCGTCACCTGCTCAGCCTTTGAGGAGGGCTCCGGTGCCGTCCTGCACCTGCACGTTGATCGCAATGCCCTGGCGCACGCTCATCGAAACGGTGCAGAACTCCTCGAATTGGGCGAGCACGCGGTCCAGGTGCTCGATGTCGGCGGCGGCCTGCCCCAGCTCCAGTTTCACGTTGATGCCCATGATGCGCAGGCGCTTGTTCTCATTGCGCCCGACCTCGGCCGTGGCGGTCGCCTTGAGGGCGCCCGGATCCTGCTTGAATTTCTGCAAGGAAAACAGCAGGCTCGCGCTCAGGCAGTTGGCCACCGCGGCCAGCAGCATGTGGTCGGGCGCCGGGCCTGCGCCCAGCCCCAGAGGCGCAGGTTCGTCGGCCAGCATCTGCGGGATGGCTGCGCCGAAGTCAACCAGAAACTGGTAACCCGACTGGCGGGTGATGGTCACGCTGGCGTTTTCGCTCATGGGAGCTCCTGAAGAATGCGACCGCTGGACACGGGGCCGGCGGTCGAGGGTTTCCGATTGTGCGCACAGGCCACCAGATTGACCAATGTCAAATCTTGATCTGCGGTCGATCTCTATAGTAACAAACTCCCCGGGGTATCAAACAACCGGATTCGTTTACTGAAAGGAGACAACCATGTCCAAGACCCTGCAACCCGACCAGCGGGTTGAACCCGCGCGCCGCCGCTTCCTGGCCGGTCTGGGCGCCCTGCCGCTGGCCGCGGCGCTGTCGCAGACCAGCACCCCGGCGCATGCCGACAGCGTCAAGAGCAGCGCCCGCATCGTGATCGCGGGTGCGGGTGCTGCGGGCCTGTCGGCAGCCTCGCAACTGGCGGCCCGCCTGCAGGGCGCCAGCATCACCGTGATCGACGCACGCAAGGAGCATTATTACCAGCCCGGCTTCACCCTGGTCGCCGCGGGCATCAAGTCGCAGAACTACACGGTTTCAAACACCGGTGACTACCTGCCCCAGGGCGTCGAGTGGATCACGGAGCGGGTGGCCGAAATCGATCCGGAAGGCAACAAGGTGGTCACCGAAAGTGGCAAGGCCGTTCCCTACGATTTCCTGATCCTGGCGACCGGCCTGGAGCTGAACTACGCCGGCATCGAAGGCATGGACACGGCGCGCATCGGCCAGAACGGCATGGGCAGCATCTACCACAGTCCGCAGGCCGCCACCGCCACCTGGCAAGCCATGTCGGCCTTCGCGGACAAGGGCGGTATCGGCGTCTTCGGCCGACCGGCGGGCGAGATGAAATGTGCAGGCGCCCCGCTCAAATACACCTTCATCACCGACGACCACCTGCGCCGTCGCGGCAACCGCGGCAAGGCCGAGATCATCTACATGGCCCAGAGCAAGTCGCTGTTCGGCGTGCCCATCGTGGCTGAAAAAGTGCGCATGCTGTTCCAGGACCGCGGCGTCAAGGTCAACCATGAACATGTTCTCCAGGCCATCGATCTGGACAAGCGCATCGCGACCTACAAGACCCTCACCGGAACGGCGGAGCAGCCGTACGACTTCATCAATGTGGTGCCGCCCATGCGCGCGCCCGAGGTGGTGCGCAACAGTCCCCTGCCCTGGACCGAAGGGCCGTTCGCGTCCGATGGCTGGGTTGAAGTGGACCGCGACACGCTGCGCCACAAGCGCTACCCCAACGTCTTCGGCGTGGGTGACATCGCCGGTGTACCCAAGGGCAAGACGGCGGCCAGCGTGAAGTGGCAGGTGCCGGTGGCCGTGTCACACCTGATCGGTGACATTTCGGGAAAGGCCTCCAGCGAGGTCTACAACGGCTACACCAGTTGCCCGCTGATCACCCGCCTGGGCCAGGCCATGCTGATCGAGTTCGACTACAAGGACAACCTGATCATGTCCTTCCCCGGCGTCATCGCGCCGCTCGAAGAGCTCTGGATCAGCTGGGTCATGAAAACCATGGCGCTCAAACCCACCTACATCAGCATGCTGCGCGGCCGCGCCTGACCCCCAAGGAGACTCCCCATGAAAGAACTCGATCCGATGGTTTTTCTCTCCGTGTTCCAGGAGATGCTCGGCCCCCTGCTCTGGATCATGCTGCTGGTCGCGGTGCTGGGCATCCTGGCCTTCCTGGCGCTGCTGGTGCGCGAGCGCGGCCTGGTTTCGCGCCGCCTCGTGCGCGCCGAAGTGCTGGGCATTTTTGGCGGTGCTCTCGCGCTGGTGATCATGGCCAAGGTATCGTCCTCGGGCTTCACCGATGCTGGCGGCCCGGCCGACTGGTTCCTGATTGCCCTCGTCTATGGCGTGGGTCTGGTCGCCACCGTGGTCCTGACCTACACCCTCATGGGCTGGATCTCACCGCGGCGAGCGAGCCACTGACCACGGCACGCCAGCCCGTTTGCGAAGGCCGCCACACGCGGCCTTCGCTTTTTTTCAACGACATCGCGTAAGGGCTATGTCGCATATTCCGGGTACCGTTGCGGGTTTGACCGAAAATCACACCTGCACTGAAACAATGAACCTGCGCGCCCAACAACGGGCGCCGGCCAACGCCGGTTCATATTTGACAAATTCGTGAAAAAAACAGTGTCATGGACCGGGTAAGCTTGGGCCGTACATTCGAAAGCTGA
Source organism: Gammaproteobacteria bacterium (assembly GCA_018903185.1). Lineage (GTDB taxonomy): Bacteria > Pseudomonadota > Gammaproteobacteria > Burkholderiales > Burkholderiaceae_C > Hydrogenophaga. The sequence goes on from JAHIQV010000543.1 coordinate 3,161, forward strand.
CTATGAGACGACTGGAAGATTTCCGCCTGAAGATGGGCCGCCAGGAAATGGTGCCCATCATGATCGGCGGCATGGGTGTGGACATTTCCTCGGCCGACCTGGCACTGGAAGCATCCCGCCTGGGCGGCGTGGGGCACATCTCCGACGCCATGATCAAGACGGTGACCGACCGCCGCTACAAGACCAAGTTCGTCAAGGCCAAACAGGCCTTGTACAAATACAACATGGACTCCGAGGACAAGTCGGCCATCAAGTTCGATCTCGGTGATCTGGCCGAGGCCACCCGCCTGCACGTCGAGCACACCATGGGCCGCAAGCGCGGCAGCGGCATGGTGTTCATCAACTGCATGGAAAAGCTGACGATGAACGCGCCCAAGGAAACGCTCAAGATCCGCATGTCCTCGGCGCTGGACGCCGGCATCGACGGCATCACGCTCGCGGCCGGTCTGCACCTGGGTTCGTTCGCGCTGATCGAAGACCACCCGCGTTTCCGCGACGCCAAGCTGGGCATCATCGTCAGCTCGCTGCGCGCGCTGCAGCTCTTCCTGAAGAAAAACAGCCGCCTGAACCGCCTGCCCGACTACGTGGTGGTGGAAGGCCCGCTGGCCGGGGGCCACCTCGGCTTCGGCATGGACTGGGCGCAATACGACCTGGCCACCATCGTGGCCGAAATCCTGGCCTGGATGAAGGCCGAGCAGCTCGACATCCCGGTCCTTCCCGCGGGCGGCATCTTCACCGGCACCGACGCCGTGCGCTTCATGGAAATGGGCGCCTCGGGCGTGCAGGTGGCCACGCGCTTCACCGTCACCAAGGAATGTGGCCTGCCCGACGACATCAAGCAGGAGTACTTCAAGGCCAACGAAGACGACATCGAAGTCAACGAGATTTCGCCCACGGGTTACCCGATGCGCATGATCAAGAGCAGCCCGGGCATCGGCGACGGCATCCGCCCGAACTGCGAGGCCTATGGTTACCTGCTCGACGCCAACGGCAAGTGCGCCTACGTCACGTCGTACAACCGTGAAGTGTTGGCGCATCCGGGTGAAAAACGCATCAAGGTCATGGACAAGACCTGCCTGTGCACCCACATGCGCAACTTCGACATCTGGACCTGCGGCCAGCTCACCTGGCGCCTGAAAGACACCACCGTGCGCAACGCCGATGGCAGCTTCCAGTTGCTGAGCGCAGAACACGTGTTCAAGGACTACCAGTTCAGCACCGACAACCGGGTGGCGATGCCCGAGCCCGAAGCCGTGCCCGCCTGAACCCGGGTCATCCGCCCCCGCGCTGCATGTAGAGGTCGAAGCGCTTCATGAACGAGAAGCGCTGAGCCGCGTCCAGCCCGCTGAAGGCGAAGTTCACGCGCAGCACCGGCATGCGCATGAGCGCAATCACGCGCGGCGGCAACACCTGCCAACGGAGCTGCAGCGCACCGGGTGCGATGTTCA
>JAHIQV010000544.1 GCA_018903185.1 Gammaproteobacteria bacterium
CGCTCGCCACCACGCCCCAGAACTGCGGGCTGTGGTCCATGTGGCGCAGGTGGCTGAGCTCGTGCACCACGACGTAGTCCACCATCTCCATCTTCAGGTGGATCAGCCGCCAGTTCAGCCGGATGGTGCCGTCGGCACTGGCGCTGCCCCAGCGCGTGCCGGCGCTGGAGAGGCGCAATTTTTCATAGCGCACACCCAGCAGCGGCGAAAAATGATCCAGCCGTTCGGCGAACACGCGCTTGGCCTGGCGCATCAGCCAGGCCTGCGCCGCGTCGCGGATCTGGGCCTCGGTGGCGTTGTGGGCCAGCCCCAGCCGGAGGGCACCCACGGCATCGGGCGCGTCGATGGCAGCCGGCTCCAGCACAGCCCCGACCTGCGCGAACCCGTGCGCCGGGTCCAGCACCAGGCGCACGCGCTGGCCCAGAAAGTCCAGCTCGGCACCGTTGGCCCAGACGGTTCGGGCCTGCGCCAGCTCCCCGGCGCGTTGACGGGCGTTCTGCAGCTTTTCCAGCACCCAGCCGGCCTTGTCGTGCAACAGCGCTTCGACCTCTCCGACTGGCGTCCAGCGCGGCGCACTCACGCTCAGGCCATCGGGCCCGACCGACAGGCCGATGGTGCGGCGTTTGCCGCGCTTGAATTCGTAAGCCACATCGCAGTTGCCCAGCTTGAGCAGCCGATTGGCGCGCGGGTGGTGCCAGGTGCCGGGCTGGAACACCTCATTCAACGGTTCGGCGGGCGGTGCCGCAGGCCGGGGCTTCGCCACCGGCGCAGGCGGCCTGGGCAACCCCACGGGCTCAGGCCCGGTCAGGAAATCGAGCGCCAGTTGCACGAAGCGCTGCATGGGCTCAGTCCCCTCCGGAGCGAGATGTCTGCACCGAGGATGCGGTGGAACCGGCTTTGCCGGGCCACTCGCATCGCCCCCTTGAGGGGGTGACGCGCTGAAAGCGCGGCGCAGGGGTGGTCATGTGTAAGCCGTGGGATCGAGGCGCCGCATCTCGGTCTCGATCCAGTCCTCCACCTCGCGCATCAGCTCGTCCGGCTGACGGCCCGCGCTGGGGATCGGTTTGCCGATCGAGAACTCCACCACACCGGGCTTCTTGATGAAGGCCTTGCGCGGCCAGCACTTGGCCGAGGTCACGGCGATCGGGATCACCGGCGCGCCGGTGCGGATCGCGAGGCGGGTGCCCCCGCTCTTGTACGTGCCCTTCTCGCCGCGGGGAATCCGCGTGCCCTCGGGAAACATGATGACCCAGGTGCCCTGGTCCAGCAGTCGCTGCCCTTGCTGCACCACCTTGGCGAAAGCGCGCGCACCGTCGGCCCGGTCGATGTGGATCATGTCCATGCGCGCCATGGCCCAGCCAAAAAATGGCACCTTCAGCAGCTCTTTCTTGAAGACAAAGGCCAGCGGATGCGGCATCAGCGCGGCCATGCTGAAGGTCTCCCAGAGCGACTGGTGCTTGACCAGCAGCACCGCGGGCGCCGTGCTGCCCACCGGCAGGTTCTCGAAGCCGATCACCTGGTTGCGGATGCCCAGGATCACCGTGCCGCCATCGACCGCCAGCTTGAGCCAGCGCGCGCACATCCAGTAGATGCGGTCGGGCTTCATGAACGGCGCGGCGACCACCACCGCCAGCGCCCACGGAATCACGGTCACGACCATGAACAAGAGATGCAGGACGGCACGCAGGAAGTTGATGACGATCATGGGGCGGTTCAGGAGGTGGCGGTGTCCTGCGCCAGCAGCCAGTCGGCAAATGCGGGCAGGTCTTCGTGCAGGCGGGTGCCCGAAGGCAGATGGGGAAGCAGCATCGCCAGCTCGGCGTCCGCTCCAGGCCCGGCACGACCGCGCAGGTGTTCGGACTTGCCGGTCAGCAGCAGATGGGTGGGACAGCCGGCCGCAGCGCCGGCCTGCACATGACGCAGGGCGTTGCCCGCCGCCGGCACATTGGCCAGTGTCATGCCGAAACGCACCCCGATCTGTTCAAACAGGCCAGGTTCGGGTTTGCGGCAGTGGCAACCATCCTCAGGGGCGTGCGGACAAAAAAACACCGCCTCCACGCGAGCCCCGGCGGCCGCGAGCTGGCGGTGCATCTTGGCGTGAATCGCGTTCAGCGAAGCCATGTCGAACAAGCCACGGCCGATGCCGCTCTGGTTGGTCGCCAGCACCACGCGCCAGCCGCCCTGGTTGATCCGTGCCACGGCTTCGAGCGCACCGGGCAGTGCTTCCCATTCGTCCGGAGAAGCGACGTAGTCGTCGCGGCTGCGGTTGATCGTGCCGTCGCGGTCGAGGATCAGCAGTTTCATGCGGTGCTCCACAGAAGTGAGGGCCGCTGCGCCGGGCCGCCCCAGGCAAGGCCGCGCGCCCTCGGGGGACAGCGACCCGCGCAGCGGCGGAGCGCAGGGGCTGTCATGTTGCCAGACGGGAGAGGTCGGCCACGCGGTTCATCGCTTCGTGCAGCTGCTTGAGCAGGCCCAGGCGGTTGGCCCTGAGCGCCGGGTCTTCGGCGTTCACCATCACGCCGTCGAAGAAGGCATCGACCGGCGCGCGCAGCGCGGCCAGCGTCATCAGCGAAGCGGTGTAGTCGCCGTTGGCGAACTCGGCGTCGGCCGCTGGCACGGTCTTCTGCATCGCGGCAAACAGGTCCTTTTCGGCCGCTTCGACCAGCCGGCTCTCCTGCACCGCGACGCCCTCGCCTTCGGACTTCTTGAGGATGTTGCCGATGCGTTTGTTGGCGGCCGCCAGCGCCGCTGCGGCGGGCAGCGCCGCGAAGGCGCGCACGGCCTGCAGGCGCTGGCTCACGTCGGCCAAGCGCTGCGGGCGCAGGGCCAGAACAGCGTCGACTTCCTGGGCGCTGGCGCCCTGCTCGCGCAGGCCTCCGGCGAGGCGGTCGTAGATGAAGTCGGCGAGCGCGGCAGTAGCGTCGGTGATCCTGTCGCCGAAAGCGGGTGCGGCACCGGCCAGCAGCCCCTGCAAATCCAGCGGCAGATCCTTCTCCACCAGCATGCGGATCACGCCCAGCGCGTGCCGGCGCAGCGCAAACGGATCCTTGTCGCCGGTTGGCAGGTTGCCGATGCCGAACATGCCGACCAGCGTCTCCAGCTTGTCGGCCAGCGCGACCACCACGCCAGTCATCGTGCGCGGCAGTTCGTCGCCCGCGAAGCGCGGTTTGTAGTGGTCTTCGATCGCGAAGGCGATGTCGTCGGAGAGACCGTCGTGGCGCGCGTAGTAGCCGCCCATGATGCCCTGCAGCTCGGGGAACTCGCCCACCATGTCGGTCACGAGGTCGGTCTTGGCCAGTCGCGCGGACAGCAGCGAACGCGCCGCCAGCTCAGGGCCGCCCAGCTGCAGGCCAATGGTCTCGGCAATGGCGCAGACACGTTCCATGCGCTCGCCCTGTGTGCCCAGCTTGTTGTGGTAGACCACTTTGGACAGGGCCGGCACGCGGCTTTCCAGCGTCTTCTTGCGGTCCTGGTCAAAGAAAAACTTGGCGTCGGCCAGGCGCGGGCGCACCACGCGCTCGTTGCCGCCGATCACGGCGCTGGCATCAATCGGGCTGATGTTGCTGACGACGAGGAACTGGTTGGTCAGCTTGCCGTGGGTATCGACCAGCGGGAAATACTTCTGGTTGGCCTTCATCGTGAGGATCAGGCATTCCTGCGGCACTTCGAGGAACTGCTCTTCGAAGCCGCAGGTGAGCACGTTGGGCCGTTCGACCAGGGCGGTCACTTCGTCCAGCAACGCCTCGTCCATCAGCACCTCGTAGCCCGGGCCCAGGCGCTCGGCGGCCTGCGCGAGCTGCTGCACGATGGCGAAGCGGCGGTCGTTGAAACTGGCGATCACCGAGCCGTCGGTCAGCAGGGTCTGCGCGTAGCTGTCGGCGTCGGCCAGCAGCACAGGCGACTTGGCCGCTTCAAAGCGGTGGCCCTGGGTGCCGTTGCCGGCCCGGAGCCCCAGCGCCTTCACCGGTACCACGCTGCTGCCGTGCAGCGCCACCAGGCCGTGCGCCGGGCGCACGAAGTGCACGCTGCTCCAGCCGGGCAGCTCGCAATCGGTTTCGAGCTGGTAGCTCATCACCTTGGGGATCGGCAGCTTGGTTATCGCTTCGTCCAGCGCCTTCTGCAAGCCCACGGCCAGGTCCACACCGGGCACCACGCTGTCGTAGAACAGCGCTTCGGCCTTGCCGTCGGGCGCACGCTTCAAGCCGGCCACGGCGGACGCGTCAGCACCCAGCGCCCCCAGGCGCTTGAGCAGCGCCGGCGTGGGCTGGCCGCTGGCGTCCAGGCCCACGCTCACGGGCATGAGTTTTTGCGACACGGACTTGTCGGCGGCGCGCTCGGTCACGGCGGTCACGTGCGCGGCCAGGCGACGCGGTGAGGCGAAGGGCGCCACGGCGGAGCCGGCCGCCGTCAGGCCCTGGGCCTTGAGTTGTTCAAACAGCACGCCGGCGAAGGCATCACCCAGCTTCTTGAGCGCCTTGGGTGGCAGCTCTTCCACAAACAGTTCGACGAGGAGGTTCTTGGTTGTCATTCTTGTGCTCTCCCGCTCAGGCGGCTTTCTTCGTCATCTGTTCCACCCACTCGCGCGGCGCCATGGGGAAGCCCAGGCGCTCGCGGCTTTCGTAGTAGCTTTGGGCCACGCCGCGCGCCAGGTTGCGGATGCGGCCGATGTAGGCAGCGCGTTCGGTCACGCTGATGGCGCCGCGCGCGTCCAGCAGGTTGAAGCTGTGGGCGCACTTCAGGACCTGCTCGTAGGCGGGCAGCGCGAGCTGCTGCTCCATCAGGTGTTTGGCCTGCTTTTCGTGGGCGCTGAAGGCGGTGAACAGGAAGTCGGCGTCCGAGTGTTCGAAGTTGTAGGCCGACTGTTCCTTTTCGTTCTGCAGGTAGACGTCGCCATAGCTCAGACTGGAGCCATCGGCACGGTTCGTCCACACCAGGTCGTAGACGTTGTCCACGCCCTGCAGGTACATGGCCAGGCGCTCCAGGCCGTAGGTGATCTCGCCGGTGATGGGTTTGCAGTCGATGCCGCCCACCTGCTGGAAGTAGGTGAACTGCGTGACTTCCATGCCGTTGAGCCAGACCTCCCAGCCCAGGCCCCAGGCGCCGAGCGTGGGGTTTTCCCAGTCGTCTTCGACGAAACGGATGTCGTTCTTCTTCAGGTCGAAGCCCAGCGCTTCGAGCGAGCCCAGGTAGAGCTCCAGGATGTTGCTGGGTGCAGGCTTCAACACCACCTGGTACTGGTAGTAGTGCTGCAGGCGGTTGGGGTTCTCGCCGTAGCGGCCGTCTTTCGGCCGGCGGCTGGGTTGCACGTAGGCGGCCTTCCAGGGCTCGGGGCCAAGCGCGCGCAGGAAGGTGGCGGTGTGGCTGGTGCCGGCGCCGACCTCCATGTCGTAGGGCTGCAGCAGCGCGCAGCCCTGGGCGTCCCAGTAGGACTGCAGTTTCAGAATGATTTGCTGGAAGGTCAACATGCGGGAAGGGGCCGGTGCGAAGTCCGGGCCGGAAGTGTTCTGGGTGCGAGGGGCAGCCGCCCTGGCGGGCGCACTGCGCAGAAGCTGGATTTTACGGGGCGCCAGCCTTTGACCGTGGGGGCATTCAGGCGCCGCGCGCGCGGCGGCGCCGGGGTCGGCGGCTGGCCAGCAGCACGACCACGGTCAGGCACGCCACCCAGACTGGCCAAAGACCCCAGCGTCCGGCCCAGCGGGCGAAGGGCGTGCTGCCGCTGCGCCCTTCGACCACGGCCTCCAGCCGGCCCCGGGTCAGGCGCGGCAACTGGTGTGTGACTTCGCCGCGGTGGTTGATGACCGCGGTGGCGCCGGTGTTGGTGGCGCGAAGCATGGGCCGGCCCAGCTCCAGGGCGCGCAGGCGCGAGATCTGCAGATGCTGGTCGATCGCCACCGAGTCGTCAAACCAGGCAAGGTTGCTCAGGTTGACCAGCACGGTGGGTGCCGTCACGGGGTCCTGGAACGAGGCGGCCAGCTCTTCGCCGAACAGGTCTTCGTAACAGATGTTGGGCGCGATGCGCTGTCCGGCCCAGGACCAGGCGGGCTGCGCCAGTGCGCCACGGTTGAAGTCGCCCAGCGGAATGCGCATCAGGTCGGTGAACCAGCGAAACAGGGGCGGAATGAATTCGCCGAAGGGCACCAGGTGGTGTTTGTCGTAACGGAAAAACCCGCCGGGCTGCGGCGCCGCGGCGGTGCGCGGCTCGATGCCCCAGGCCGAGTTGGTGTAACCCTGCTCGTAGCTGCCCAGCGGCAGGCCCAGCAACGCGCCCAGCGAGGCATCCGGTTGCGACAGCCCTCGCAGGAGCGGTTGCCAGAACGCGTCACCCAGTTGGTCGGGCAACATCGGCAACGCGGTCTCGGGCGCCACCACGAGCTGCGGCCCGCGCAGCGTATCGACGCGCGCCGCCTCGGCCGCCTTGGCGATCTGTTCCGGGTACCAGCGCAAGGCCTCAGCAACACCGGTGCCGGGTTCGAATTTCTGGTCCTGGGCGATGTTGCCCTGCAGAAGCCAGACCCGGAGTTGGCCATGTGCGGTGGTGTCGCGCTGGCCCTGGTCGCGCCACGCACCGCCCCACAGCACGCTGGCCAACAGCGCGACCAGCAAAACCACTCCGGACAGCCCTTGAGCAACAGCCATTGAGCGGCCTCGCTGGTGGTACCAGCGCAGGGGATCGGGGGCGCCGGGCCGGCGCGCGGTCGGGAACAAGCCTTGACGCATCCACCCCCCCAGCGCCGAAAGCGCCGCCGCGAGCGCAAAGGCCAGCAGCGCGGCGATCGCGCCCATGCCGTACACCCCCACCCAGGGAGCCCAGGCCGCCATCAGATCAACCTGGGCGTAACCGCCTGCACCCCAGGGGAACCCGGTCAGCCAGCGACCTCGCGCGAGCTCGGCCAGGGTCCAGAGCGCCGCGAACATCACAGCCTGCTGGATGCGCGAACGCGGTGCCAGTGCGCACATCAGGCCCGCCGCCAGCGCGTAATACAGGGCCAGCAGACCCGCCAGCGCCAGCACGGCCAGCGCCGCCAACCAGGCTGGCAGGCCGCCGTAGGTGTGCATGGAAACAAACAGCCACCAGAAGGTCGAGGCCAGCCAGGCCGTGGCGAACACCCAGGTGCGCCAGACGCCCTGGCGCAGCTGCTGCACATGCCGCAAGGCCAAGACCAGCAGGGACAGCGATCCGATCTGCAGCCAGCCATTGGGCTCGCCGGGCGCCAGGCCCGGAGGGCTCCAGCCACGCACGGGCCAGGCCAGGGCAGCCGCCTGCAGCCAGCCGGCCAGCACACAGACCACCAGCCAGAACAGGCCCCTGCCACGGGCAGGACGTCCCGGCGGCTGGCCACTGAGGGGGGAAAGGCTCGACGGCGTGTGCAGGTTACCGAACAGGCTGCGCATGGCGGTTCGCTGGCGTGTGGGCGCGATCGCGGCTCGGGCTCAATCGACCAGAGGCGTCGGCAACACCTTGAACCATTTGACTGCGCCGCCTTTGGTGTGCAGCACCACAAAGCGCAGGCCATCGAGCTCATGCACCTCGCCGCGCTTGGGCACGTGGCCCATGGTGTGCGCGATCAGGCCCCCGATGGTGTCGAAATCGTCCACCGCGAGCTTGAGACCGAAGGACTCATTGATGCGCTCGATGGAGGTGTCACCGCTGACGCGCCAGGTGCTGTCGGCCAGGGCGAAGATGTCGCCATCGTCTTCGACCACGTCGAACTCGTCCTCGATCTCGCCAACAATCTCTTCCAGCACGTCTTCAATGGTGATGAGGCCGGCCAAACGGCCAAACTCGTCGATCACGATCGCCAGGTGGTTGCGGTTGCCGCGGAATTCGCGCAGCAGGTCGTTCAGCCCCTTGCTCTCGGGCACGAAGGTGGCCGGGCGCAACAGGGCGCGGATGTTGAGTTCGGGGGCGCGCTGCAGCTTGAGCAGGTCTTTGGCGAGCAGGATGCCGATGATGTTTTCGGTCTCGCCCTCGTAGACCGGGAAGCGCGAGTGCGCGGTGTCGATGACCAGGTGGAGCAGTTCATCGTAGGGCGCATTGATGTCGAGCACATCCATGCGCGGGGCCGCCACCATCACATCGCCGGCCGTCATGTCGGCCATGCGGATCACGCCTTCGAGCATGATGCGCGATTCGGCGTTGATGATGTCGTTGTCCTCGGCCTCGGCCAGGGTTTCGATCAGTTCGTCCTTGGAATCCGGGCCCGGATGGATGAACTCCGCGAGCTTTTGCAGGAAACCACGTTTGTCTTCATGCCGCAGGCTGCGCTGCGGCCCGGGACTGGGAGGGATGTCGGCCACTGAAGGAATGGGATGGTTGAGGGAGTATCGAAGGATACCGCAAGCCCATGACGGCAACCAGAGACACACCGCCACGGCACCCGGAGCGCCCGCGTGGGAAGCCGGATCAGGCTTGCCCGGTCAACCGCGCACGCGTTCGCGCGATTCGCGCACGCCCTGGCGGATTTCCATCAGCAGGGCCAGCCCGTCCCAGAACTGCCGGGCCTGGACCTTGAGGTGGTAGTTGGTCAGGGCCATCTGCTCGTTGACCATCTCAGTCACGCGCGAATCAAAATCGGCCGGCGGCAGGTGCAGATGGGCTTCGCTTTCGGAACCGTCGCGCACGATCGCCGCACCGGCTTTGCGGGCGATGCGCAGCATGGCGGTGTTTTCAGACAGCGCATGGATGAACAGCTGGCTCACGCCCTCGTTGCGAGAGTGCATGACGGCCCTCTCGAACAGGCGGCTGCCGTAACCGCGACCCCGGGCCAGACGGGAAACAGAGACACCAAACTCGGCGCAACTGGTGCACTGCGGATCCACCGAATACGCCAGGTGCGCCATGGCAATGAGTTCGAGCTTGCGGTTGAAGATGCCGAACAGCTCGTCGCGCGCAAAGTTCAGGCTGGCCACATAGCGCTGGATCTGCTCGTCGTTGGCCGCATAACCAAAGCGCAGGTAACGGTCGTGTGGTTCCAGCGCCAGCAGGTGGGCGCTGATGCGCTCCAGATGCCCAGGACCCATGGACCGGATGGGCACAGCCATGGAGGTGGACGAACCCGTGTTGCGCAACTCACCCGGCGCCACGTCGTCGAGCAGACGTGACGGCGCTGCGCTGCGCTGCGCAGAAGACTTGAACCAGGAGAGGGGATCGATCATGGTTTAAATATAAGGGTTATCCCTATATCGACAAGGGCGTGCGCCTCTAAACCGGGAAAAACCCGATGGGCGGGCGGCATTTTGACCGTCTGTCACCTCATTTTGTTGCGATGCAACAAAATGCCTCAGAAGAGGGCGCTTTACACGGGCAAAGCGGTGGTGCTTTTCACCCGGTCCATCACGAAACTGGTCTTGCAATCCTGCACGCTGGGGTGCTTGAGCAGGGTGTCCATCATGAAGCGCGAGTAAGCCGCCATGTCGGCCACCACCAGCCGCAGCTGGAAGTCCATCTCACCCGTGAGCGCGGCGCACTCCACCACCTCGGGCCAGCCCATCACACTGGCGCGGAACTGGTCCATGGGATTGCGTTTGGCGCTCTCCGCGTGTTTCTCCAGCCGCACGTTGACATAGGCCGTCAGGCCCAGACCCACGGCCTCGGGCCTGACCAGCGCAACATAGCGGTCGATCACGCCCACCTCTTCCAGCCGCTTCACCCGCCGCAGCACGGCACTGGGCGACAGACCCACCACCTCCGCGATCTGGTCGTAGGTGGCCCGGCCATCGGCCTGCAGGCTGCGCAGTATGTGGCGATCGAGCTTGTCCAGTGCTTGCATGCTTTTGATTCTGCAGGAATCCTGCAAAAAGGACAAACGGAGCGCCCCAAAACGCTGGAATCGTGACACGCTGCGCCGATACAGTGGCGCTTTGCTTTCGCCACACCACAAGGAGACCACCATGAACGCCAGCCTGCCCACCGCCGTCACGTCTGCCGCAGCCACCTGGGAGAACCCCATGGGCACCGACGGTTTCGAATTCATCGAATACGCCGCGCCCGATCCCGCTGCCATGGGCGCGCTGTTCGAGCGCATGGGTTTCAAGCCGATCGCGAAACACCGCCACAAGGCCGTGACGCTGTACCGCCAGGGCGAGATCAACTTCATCATCAACGCCGAGCCCGACAGCTTCGCCCAACGCTTCGCCCGCCTCCACGGCCCCAGCGTGTGCGCCATCGCGTTCCGCGTGCGCGATGCGAAAGTGGCCTACGAGCGGGCCCTTTCGCTCGGTGCCTGGGGCTACGCCAACACGGCGGCACCGGGCGAGCTCAACATCCCGGCCATCAAGGGCATCGGCGACTCCATCATCTATTTCATCGACCGCTGGCGCGGCAAGAACGGCGCGCAGCCGGGCGACATCGGCAACATCGGCTTCTTCGATGTGGACTTCGAGCCGCTGCCCGGTGCGGAGCTGAACCCGGTGGGCCACGGCCTGACCTACATCGACCACCTCACACACAACG
>JAHIQV010000545.1 GCA_018903185.1 Gammaproteobacteria bacterium
GCCACGACTGCGGCTGGAAGAGCGGCTGCCCGCACTGCAGCGCCTACCGCGTGTTCCACAAACTCGACCGCACCCTGCGCTGCCACCACTGCGGCTTCACCGAACGCGTACCGCGCGCCTGCCCGGACTGCGGCAACCTCGACATCGCGCCCGTGGGCCGCGGCACCGAGCAGGTGGAAGAACAGCTCGCCACCCTGCTGGCCGACGTGAAACGGACCGACGGCAGCCCCGCGCGCGTGGCGCGCATGGACGCCGACTCGACCCGGCTCAAGGGCAGCCTGGAACAGCAGCTCGCCGCGCTGCACAGCGGCGAGGTGGACGTGCTGGTGGGCACGCAGATGATCGCCAAGGGCCACGATTTCCGGCGCATCACGCTGGTGGCCGGCATCAACGCCGACTCGGCCCTGTTCGCCAGCGACTACCGCGCGCCCGAGCGCCTGTTTGCCCTGCTGATGCAGGCGGCGGGCCGCGCCGGGCGCGACGCGGCGCAGAGTGGCGCGAGCGAGATGTGGGTGCAGACCTGGTACCCGCAGCACCCGCTGTTTGCCACACTGAAAAAACACGACTACCCGACTTTCGCCGCCGAGCAGCTGACCGAACGTGAGCAAGCCGGCATGCCGCCCTACGGTTTTCAGGCGCTGCTGCGCGCCGACGCGCGCACGCAGCAGGCCGCGCAGGCGTTCCTGAACATCGCCGCCGGGCAGGCCGCCGGCCTGCCGCACCGCGACGACATCACGCTCTACCCCGCCGTGCCACTGACGATCCAGCGTGTGGCCAACGTGGAGCGCGCGCAGATGCTGGTGGAGACCCATTCGCGCGGCGCGCTGCAGCGTTTTCTGTCGGCGTGGCAACCGGTGCTGCACGCCTGCCGCAGCGCGCCCGAGGCCAAGGGCCTGGTGCGCTGGGCGGTGGACGTGGACCCGCTCACCATATAAGGCGGCACCATGGCGCGCAAATCCAAAGCCAAACCTCCGGTGCAATCGCTTGACGATGTCGAGGACGAAGAGCCGTCAACCGCGCCACGGATGAAGATGAACACGCCCTGCGCGTGGGACGGCGACACGCTGGTGGTCAACATCCTGGGCACACCGGCGGCCAAGCGCGACGCGATCGGCAAGACCAAGGGTCACCAGCTCAAGGTGAGCGTGACGGCCACGCCGGTGGCGGGCAAGGCGACCGACCACATGGTGAAGTTCCTCGCCGAAGAGTTCGACGTGCCGGCCAAGGCCATCACCGTGGTGTTCGGCCGCTTCAACATCAACAAGCAGCTGCGCATCCTGGCGCCGAAGAAGATACCCGCCGTGCTGGCCAAGCTGCTGCAGGACGCGGGCCCGTAGGGCTCAGGGCAGCTGTCGCGTCAGGAAGACGCCGTTCGGGATGCGCTCGGCTTCAAAAAAGGCCGCATCGCTCAGACCGTCGATCAGGTAACGCAGGCAGCGCACCACGAAGCCGTGCGACACCAGCAACACGGTCTGGCCGTCGTGCATCGCGCGCAGCAGTTGCAGCCCGCGCTCGACCCGGTCCACCACCGCACGGGTGGCTTCGGCACCGGGGGGTTCTTCGTCCCAGCGATAGGCCACGTTGCGCGCGGCGAGTTCGGGGAACTGCTGCGCGGCTTCGTCGGCGGTGAGGCCTTCGAAGAGGCCGAAATCGCGCTCGCGGAAGTCGGCGTCCAGACGCGGCACCAGCCCGCGCGCGAGCGCCACCGGTTCGGCCGTCTGGCGCGCCCGCAGCATGGGCGAGACCACCAGGGCGTCGATGCAACCGGGCAGCGACAGCACAAGCTGCGCTGCCTGGGCCTGACCGGTGGCGTTGAGCGGCAGGTCGAGCCGACCCTGCCAGCGTTCGTCGGTGTTGAGGTCGGTCTGGCCGTGGCGGGCCAGCAGAAGGGTCAGGGCCATTCGGAGGGGGGCGGGTTAAAAGCCCTGATCTTCGCACCGGCACAAAAAAGCCCCCGGAGCCGAAGCTGCGGGGGCCGGGGCAAGACAAGCTGCCGGATCAATGCATCACTTCTTCAGGTCAAAGCGGTCGAGGTTCATGACCTTGCTCCAGGCGGCGACGAAGTCTTTGACGAACTTCTGGCCACCGTCGTTCTGCGCATAAACCTCTGCAATCGCCCGCAGCTGCGAGTTGGAACCGAAGACCAGGTCCACACGGGTGGCCGTCCACTTCACGGCGCCGGTCTGGCGGTCACGGCCCTCGTAGGCGTTGTCGCCGCTGGGCTTCCACGCGGTGGACATGTCCACCAGGTTCACAAAGAAGTCGTTGCTGAGCTGGCCCGGGCGCTGGGTGAACACGCCGGCCTGGCTGCCGCCGTGGTTGGCGCCAAGCACGCGCAGGCCGCCGATCAGCACCGTCATCTCCGGTGCGCTGAGCGTGAGCAGTTGCGCCTTGTCGAGCAGCATTTCTTCGGGCGCCACGCTGTAGGCCTTCTTCTGGAAGTTGCGGAAGCCATCACCCTCGGGCTCCATCACGCTGAACGATTCCACGTCGGTCTGGGCTTGCGAGGCGTCGGTGCGGCCCGGGGTGAAGGGCACGTCGACGGCCTGGCCCGCGGCCCTGGCGGCGGCTTCCACCGCGGCGGCACCGGCCAGCACGATGAGGTCGGCCATGGACACCTGCTTGCCGCCGGTCTGCGCGCTGTTGAAGGTGGCCTGGATGCCTTCGAGCACGGCCAGCACCTTGGCCAGTTGCGCCGGCTGGTTGGCTTCCCAGTCTTTCTGCGGGGCCAGGCGGATGCGCGCACCGTTGGCGCCGCCGCGTTTGTCGGAGCCGCGGAAGCTGGACGCCGAGGCCCAGGCCGTGGAGACCAGTTCGCTCACGCTCAGGCCGCTGGCCAGCACGCGGGCCTTGAGTTCGGCCACGTCCTGGGCGTCGATCAGCGGGTGGTCCACCGCGGGCACCGGGTCCTGCCAGATCAGGTCTTCGGCCGGCACTTCGGGGCCGAGGTACAGGCGCTTCGGTCCCATGTCGCGATGGGTGAGCTTGAACCAGGCGCGGGCGTAGGCGTCGGCGAACTCGTCCGGGTTCGCGGCGAAGTGGCGCGAGATCTTTTCGTAGACCGGGTCGAGCTTCAGCGACATGTCGGCCGTGGTCATCATGGGCGCGTGCTTTTTGGACGGGTCGTGGGCGTCCACGATCATGTCTTCCGGTTCCACGTCCCTGGCGCGCCACTGGTGCGCGCCCGACGGGCTCTTGACCAGCTCCCAGTCGTACTTGAACAGCACCTTGAAGTAGCCCATGTCCCACTTCGTCGGATTGGGTTTCCACGCGCCTTCGATGCCGCTGGTGGTGGTGTGAACACCCTTGCCGCTGCCCAGCTGGTTGATCCAGCCGAAGCCCATTTCTTCGATGGGCGCGGCCTCTGGCGCGGGGCCCACCAGCGCCGGGTCGCCCGCGCCGTGCGCCTTGCCGAAGGTGTGGCCGCCGGCGGTGAGCGCGACGGTTTCGTAGTCGTTCATGGCCATGCGTTTGAAGGTCTCGCGCACGTCGCGGCCGGAGAGCACCGGGTCGGGGTTGCCGTCCGGGCCTTCGGGGTTCACATAAATCAGGCCCATCTGCACGGCGGCCAGCGGGTTCTCCAGATCACGGTCGCCGCTGTAGCGGCTGTTGGCCTTGTCGCTGGTGGCCAGCCATTCGTGTTCGGCGCCCCAGTAGACGTCTTCTTCGGGCTGCCAGATGTCGGTACGCCCGCCGCCAAAGCCGAAGGTCTTGAAGCCCATGGACTCCATGGCCACGTTGCCGGCCAGGATGATCAGGTCGGCCCAGGAGATGGCGTTGCCGTATTTCTGCTTGATCGGCCAGAGCAGGCGGCGCGCCTTGTCGAGGTTGCCGTTGTCGGGCCAGCTGTTGACCGGGGCGAAGCGCTGGTTGCCGGTGCCCGCGCCGCCGCGGCCGTCGGCCGTGCGGTAGGTACCGGCGCTGTGCCAGGCCATGCGGATGAAAAGGCCGCCGTAGTGGCCCCAGTCCGCCGGCCACCAGTCCTGCGAGTCCGTCATCAGCGCGACCAGGTCATTCTTGAGCGCGGGAAAGTCGAGTTGCTTGAAGGCCTCGGCATAGTCGAAGTCCGGGTCCATCGGGTTGGAGGCCGGGGCGTGCTGGTGCAGGATGCCCAGGTTCAGCTGGTTCGGCCACCAGTCGGCGTTGGACTGCGCGCCTTGCGTGGCGCGCGCGCCGGCCGCGGCGTGGAAGGGGCATCGGGCTTCGGATGGGTTGCTCATGGGGAGTCTCCAGTGGGATGAACGGGCTCGTTCAGTGGGCGAGGGCCAGTGCGGCGAAACGCTCCGCACCGTCGGCCACACAGCGGGCAAGGCGGTCGGAGGGGATCATGGCAGTGTTCCAGCGGGTGATCGAGGCCCCACTGTAGTGTCCGCTCTTTGATTTGACAACCTGATTGTTACTAGGCAATCAATAGTCAATAACTATAGATCAGGTCATCAGCGCGACCGCGCCCGAGAACGTGAGGAAGGCGGCCGTCGTGGTCACCAGGATGATGCGGGCGATGCGCCCGTTGTCGGCGCCAAAGCGCTCGGCCAGCAGCGACACGTTGCTGGCGCTGGGCAGGGCCGCCACCAGCACCATCACCGTGAGCGCAAACGGCGTCAGTGGCACGCCGAGCTGGATCGCCGCCGTGCCGACCGCCAGCACCAGCAGCGGGTGCAACAACAGCTTCATGATCGCCACCGGCAAATAGTCGCTGGTGGGCATGGGGTGGCTGGACTGGATCTGCGAACGCGCCAGCACCGCGCCGATGGTGAACAGCGCGACCGGCGAGGCCGCATCGGCCAGCAGCCAGACGGTTTTTTCCACCGGTCCGGGCAGGGTGAACTGCAGCGCCGAGGCCACGCCGCCCAGGATGATGGCCCAGGGCATGGGGTTCACCACCACGCCGCGCAGCGCCTTGCGCCCCGCCACCAGCATGGCCTGACCGCCGTGGCCCTCCCCCTCGTCCAGCCGCGAGAGCGCGATGCACAGCGAGCTGGTGATCACCATGTCCACCACGATCAGCACGATCACCGGCCCCACGCTTTGCGGCCCGAGCAGCGCGGCGAGCAGCGGCACGCCCATGAAGCCGGTGTTGGGGAACGCCGCCACCAGCGCGCCCATGGACGCATCGTTCCAGCGGATGCGGCTGTTCATGGTCATGACGATGGCAAACGCCACCATGATCAGCGCGCACAGCAGGTAGACACCCGCCACCGAAGCATCGAGCAGCTGCGCGATCGGCGTGGTCGAGCCGAAGCGGTACAGCATGCAGGGCAGAGCGAAATACAGCACGAAGCCGTTCAACCCCGGGATCGCCTCCAGCGGCAGCATGCGCCGGTGCGCGGCCAGAAAGCCGGCGAGCACGAGCGCGAAGAAGGGGAAGGTGACGAGCAGGATGTTGAGCACGGTGGGCGATTGTCTCAGGATCACCTCGGTGCACCGGGCAAGCCGGACACCAGGCCTGCACGCCAGCGGGTGCGGGGGGGGCCGGTATCATCAGACGCTTTGCCGAATGCCAGCGATGAAGTCCCCATGTCCCACGGCCTGAACCTGGCCCAACTCGAAGCCGTGAACCACCTGGGCGGCCCCTGCCTGGTGCTGGCCGGCGCGGGC
>JAHIQV010000546.1 GCA_018903185.1 Gammaproteobacteria bacterium
CGCCTCGACGCCGACCGCATCGATGCGCTCGCGGTGCTCATGCGGGATGAGGTGCCGGTGGATCACTGGCCTGCCGACTGGTTCCGCGTGGACAACACGGTGCACCGCGCTGATGCGCTGCTGACCGGCCTTCCGGCGGACGCGCCCGCCTTGCCCACCGTGATCGCGCGCGAGCCACAGGCCCTGATCGACGAACTGGCCCGCGCCGGCCTGCGCGGCCGCGGTGGCGCCGGCTTTCCGACCGCGCGCAAGTGGCAGGCCTGCAAAGACACCAGCGGCCCGCTGCGATGCGTGGTCTGCAACGCCGACGAAGGCGAGCCCGGCACCTTCAAGGACCGCGCGCTGCTCAGCGACCACGCCGACGCGGTGTTTGACGGCATGACCGTCGCCGCACGCGCCGTCGGCGCGCAGCAGGGCTGGCTCTACCTGCGCGGCGAATACCGCTACCTGCTGCCGCATCTGCAAGCCGCGCTGGAGCGCCGCCGCGCCAGCGGGCTGCTGGGGCCCAACGCCACCGGCCTGGCCGGGTTTCACTTCGACATCGGCATCCATCTCGGCGCCGGGGCTTATGTGTGCGGCGAAGAGTCGGCCCTGATCGAATCGCTGGAAGGGAAACGCGGCTCGCCGCGCATCCGCCCGCCGTTCCCGGTGGAGCGCGGCTACCTGGGGCGACCGACCGTGGTCAACAACGTCGAGACCTTCGTGGCCGTGGCGCACATCGCGCGGCGCGGTGGCGCCTGGTGGTCCGGCATCGGCCTCGCGTCGTCCACCGGCACCAAGATCCATTCGGTCTCGGGCGACTGCGAGCGCCCGGGCCTGTACGAATACCCGCTGGGCACGCCGATCGCGCGCATCCTGGCCGATTGCGGCGCCCGCGACGCCCAGGCGGTGCAGGTGGGTGGTCCCTCGGGCACCTGCGTGCCCGCGTCGGGCTTCGATCGGCGCATCGCTTTCGACGACGTGCCCAGCGCCGGCGCCTTCATGGTCTTCAACGCCACGCGCGACCTGTTCGAGGTGGCGCGCCACTTTGCCCGCTTCTTTGCGCACGAAAGCTGTGGCCTGTGCACGCCCTGCCGCGTGGGCACCGAGCTGGTGGTGCGGCGGCTGGACAAGCTCGCCCAGGCACGCGGTGCCGGGCGCGGTTCGGCCTTCGACCTGGAACGCCTGCACGAGCTGGATGAGCTGCTGCACAGCGGCACGCACTGCGGCCTCGGCGCCTCGGCCTGCAACCCGCTGCGCGACACGCTGACCCACTTTGGAGAGGTCTACACCTCGCGCACGACGACGCCGCAGTTCGAACCCGAGTTCGATCTCGACGCCGAACTTTCGGCCGCCCGGCGCGTCACGGGGCGCACCGACCCGGGTGCCCACCTGCACACGGAGGACTCTCCATGAGTGGACCGCGCAACGACCCGCCTTCGGTGTTCCAGTTCGACGGTCAGCCCGTCCCACTGCAACCCGGCGACACCATCCTGCAGGCCGCGCAGCGCGCCGGGCACGACGTGCCCCACCTGTGCTGGCACCCCGAGGTCTCGGCCAGTGCTTCCTGCAGGGTGTGTACGGTGCACGTCGACGGCCGGCCCGTGGCAGCCTGCACCACAGCCGCAGCCGCCGGACAATCCGTGGACTGCCACACCGCCGAACTGCGCGCGCAGCGGCTGCGCCTGCTGCAGATGCTCTTCGTCGAGGGCAACCATTTCTGTCCCGGCTGCGAGAAAAGCGGTAACTGCCTGCTGCAGGAACAGGCCGAGCGCGCCGGCATGACCGATCTGCATTTCGAGACCCTGAACCCCGAGCGACCGGTCGACGCCAGCCACCCCGATGTGCTGTTCGAACCCAACCGCTGCATCCTGTGCCAGCTCTGCGTGCGAGCCAGCGACGAACTCGACGGCAAACAGGTCTTCGCCATCGGCGGCCACGGCATAGCCACCCATCTGCTGATCAACAGCGACAGCGGCCGGCTGGGCGACAGCGCGCTGGCGGTGACCGACCGCGCGGCCCACATCTGCCCGGTGGGCGCGCTGCTGCCCAAGCGGGTCGGGTTTGCGGTGCCCATCGGCCAGCGGACCTTCGACGATGAGGAGACACGCGGATGAACACGGACACCTTTGCCCCCCGCAAACTGCGCGTGGCCACGGTCTCGCTGGCCGGCTGCTTTGGCTGCCATATGTCCTTTCTCGACATCGACGAGCGCCTGTTCGAGCTGATTGAACACATCGAATTTGACCGCTCGCCGCTGACCGACATCAAGACCGTGGGGCCTTGCGACATCGGCCTGGTCGAAGGCGGTCTCTGCAACGCCGAGAACGTCGAGGTGCTGCGCGCCTTCCGCGCCAACTGCCGCGTGCTCGTGGCGGTCGGCGCCTGCGCCATCACCGGCGGCCTGCCCGCCTTGCGCAACCACCTCGATGTCGGGGACATGCTGCAGGCCGTCTACGGCGAGGTTCCCAACGACCCCGAACTTCCGCTGCCGCTCAACAAGGTGCACCCCATCCACGAGGTGGTGCGCATCGATCACGCACTGCCCGGCTGCCCACCGCCGGCCGATGCCTTCTGGCAGTTCTTGCAGGACATCATCGCCGGGCGCGAACCTGAGCTGAACAAGGGGTTGATCCGTTATGACTGAAGCCACCCGCCCGCTTGAAACCGCTGCCGAGCCCCAGGGCCTGCGCCGCATCGTGATCGATCCGGTCTCGCGCGTCGAAGGCCACGGCAAGGTCACGCTGCTGCTGGGCGATGACAACCGCATCCAGCAGGTGCGCCTGCACATCGTCGAATTCCGGGGCTTCGAGCAGTTCATCGTCGGCCGGCCCTACTGGGAAGTGCCGGTGATGGTGCAGCGCCTGTGCGGCATCTGCCCGGTCTCGCACCACCTCGCTGCCACCAAGGCGCTGGACCGCGTGGTCGGCGGCTGGCCGGTGCCCGAAGCGGCCGACAAAATCCGCCGCCTGATGCACCACGGCCAGATCGTGCAGAGCCACGCGCTGCACTTCTTCCACCTGTCGTCGCCCGACCTGCTGTTCGGTTTTGATGCCGCCGTCGCGCAGCGCAACATCGTCGGCGTGGCGATGGCGCACCCCGAGGCCGCGCGCCAGGGCGTGATGCTGCGCAAATTCGGCCAGGAGGTGATCCGCATCACGGCGGGCAAGCGGGTGCACGGCACAGGCTCGGTGCCCGGTGGCATGAACCGCGCGGTGGACGCGGCCGAACGCGACGTGCTGCGCGGGCAGCTGCCACAGGTGCTGGCCTGGGCCGAGGCCGCGGTGGACCTGGCACAACGCCTGCACACGGGCTTGCCGACCCATCTGGTCGGTTTCGCCGAGACCCCGGCGGCCATGATGTCGCTGGTTGGCCCCGGCGGCGCGATGGAGTTCTACGACGGCACGCTGCGCGTTCGCGAGGCCGACGGTCGCATCGCGGTCGACGGCTTCGAAGACCAGCGCTACCGCGAGCTGATCGGTGAGGGCGTCAAGCCCTGGACCTACATGAAGTTTCCCTACCGCCTGACGCTCGGACCCGACGCCGGCTGGTACCGCGTCGGCCCGCTGGCTCGGCTGCAGAACTGCGACTTCATTCCCACACCCCGCGCCGAAGCGCGGCGCCAGGCCTTCGTCGCGGCGCACGGCGGCCGGCCGGTGCACGCGGTGCTGGCCACCCACTGGGCGCGCATGATCGAGCTGCTGCATGGCGTGGAGGTGGTCGCGCAACTGCTGGACGACCCGGCCATCCTCGGCGGCCCGCTCCTCGCCAAGGGTGAGCGCCAGCGCAGCGGCGTGGGCATCATCGAAGCGCCGCGCGGCACGCTGATCCACGAGTACGAAGTGGGCGACGACGACCTGGTCACGAGCTGCAACCTGATCGTCTCGACCACCCACAACAACCAGGCCATGAACGAAGCGGTGCGCTCGGTCGCGCTGCAGTACCTCGACGGCCAGACCATCACCGAACCCCTGCTCAACCACATCGAGGTCGCCATCCGCGCCTACGACCCCTGCCTGTCCTGCGCCACCCACGCGCTGGGCCAGATGCCGCTGGCGGTGACGCTGCGCAACGCCCGCGGCGAGGTGCTCGACCACGTGCACCGGTCGTCCAGCGGCGACACCGTGCGCGGCACCCGGCCACATTCGGCGGAGGCGGCGTTGTGAGTTCCAGAGTGGCGCCTTTGCTGGTGTTCGGCTGGGGCAACCCGAGCCGGGGCGACGACGCGCTCGGTCCGCTGCTGGTCGAACGGCTGGCCGACCAGGCGCAGGCGCAGCGGGGGGCGGGGCGGCTCGAATGCCTCACCGACTTCCAGTTGCAGGTCGAACACGCGCTCGATCTCGTGGGCCGCGAACGTGTGCTTTTCGTGGATGCTGCCATCGGCCTGCAGACCCCTTTCGCAGTGAGCAAGGTGCACCCGGCCGCCGTGGCCGGCTTCACGACCCACGCGCTCGCGCCCGAGGCCTTGCTGCAGGTCTACCGCGACCTGGAGCGCGCCGAGCCGCCGCCGTGCACGCTGCTCGCCATCCGCGCCCAGCACTTCGAGCTCGGTGAAGCGCCGGGCGAACAGGCCCTGGCCGATCTCACCTTGGCGCTGGCCTGGGCGACCGCGTGGGCTGGGCTGACTGAGGAGATCCCCGCATGAATGTGCTCTGGCTTCAAAGCGGCGGTTGCGGCGGCTGCAGCATGTCGCTGCTGTGCGCCGACACCACCGATTTTCAGGGTCACCTGCGCGATGGTGGCGTGAACCTGCTCTGGCATCCCTCGCTGTCGATGGCGAGTGGCGAGGAGGTGATCGCGCTGCTGCACGCGGTGCTGGACGGTGGCACCCGGCTCGACGCGCTGTGCGTCGAAGGCTCGCTGCTGCGCGGCCCGAACGGCAGCGGGCGCTTCCACATGCTGGCCGGCACCGGCCTGCCCATGATCCACTGGGTGCGCGAACTCGCAGCAAAGGCCCAACACGTGCTGGCCGTGGGCAGCTGCGCGGCCTGGGGCGGCATCACCGCCGGCGGCGACAACCCCACCGACGCCTGCGGCCTGCAGTACGAAGACGACCGCATCGGCGGTCTGCTCGGCGCGGACTTCCGCAGCACCAGCGGCCTGCCCGTGATCAACATCGCGGGCTGCCCGACGCACCCGAGCTGGGTGATCGACACGCTGATGGCGCTGGCCGCCGACGGCTTCTCGGCCGACGACCTGGACCCGCTGAACCGGCCGCGTTTTTACGCCGACCAGCTGGTGCACCACGGCTGCACACGCAACGAGTACTACGAGTTCAAGGCCAGCGCCGAGAAGCCGTCCGACCTCGGCTGCATGATGGAGCACATGGGCTGCAAGGGCACGCAGGTGCACGCCGACTGCAACATCCGCCCCTGGAACGGCGAAGGCAGCTGCACGCGCGGCGGCTACGCCTGCATCGCCTGCACCGAGCCGGGCTTCCAGGAGCCCGGCCACCCCTTCCACGAAACGCCCAAGCTCGCCGGCATCCCCATCGGCCTGCCCACCGACATGCCCAAGGCCTGGTTCGTTGCACTCGCCTCGTTGTCCAAGAGCGCCACGCCCAAGCGGGTGAAGAACAACGCGGTCGCCGATCACCTGGTGGTGAAGCCTGCTGTTCGCAAGACACGTTTGAAATGAGCACCGCATGAGCAGGCTTCTTGTTGGTCCGTTCAACCGCGTCGAAGGTGACTTGGAGGTCTCGCTCGACATCGCCGACGGCCGCGTGATCTCGGCCCAGGTCAACGCGACCATGTACCGCGGCTTCGAGCAGATCCTGCAGGGCAAGGTGCCGCACGACGCGCTGGTCTATGTGCCGCGCATCTGCGGCATCTGCTCGGTCTCGCAGTCGGTCGCCTCGGCGCGCGCGCTGGCCGACCTAGGCGGCATCACCATGCCGTCCAACGGACAACACGCCACCAACCTGATCCTGGCGACTGAAAACCTGGCCGACCACCTGACGCATTTCTACCTGTTCTTCATGCCGGACTTCGCCCGTCCGGTTTACGCGGGTCACCCCTGGCATGCCGAAGCGCAACGCCGCTTCGCGCCCGACCACGGTGAGCAGGTGCGTGCGGCCACTTCGGCGCGCCAGCGCTGGCTCACGTTGCTGGGCACGCTGGGCGGCAAGTGGCCGCACACGCAGTCGGTCGAACCGGGGGGATCCACCCGTGCCATCGACGCCGCCGAGCGCGTGCGCCTGCTGGCGAAAGTGCGCGAGTTCCGCAGCTTCCTGGAGCGCCAGCTGTTCGCTGCGCCGCTCGAAGCCGTGGCCGCGCTGGAGAACGAAGCCGCGCTCTGGGACTGGCACGCGCAGGACCCGCTGAGCGGCGACCTGCGCTTCTTCCTCACCCTCGTGCGCGACCTGCGGCTCGACGCGTTGGGCCCCGGTCCGGGCCGCTACCTGAGTTATGGCGCTTATGCACAGTCGGGTGGTGGCTGGGCCTTGCCCGGTGGTGTGTGGCGCGCGCAGACCGGCGCGGTCGAAGCGCTGAACCCGCACGCCATCACCGAAGACGCCACCCACGCCTGGCTGGCCCACGCGCGTGAGCCGCTGCACCCGCTGCACGGCATCACCCGCCCCGAGCCCGACAAGCCCGGCGCCTACACCTGGAACAAGGCGCCGCGGCTGGGTGGCGAGGTGGTCGAGACGGGGGCCATCGCGCGCCAGCTCGCCAGCGGCATGCCCTTGGTGCGCGACGCGGTGGCGCGCCACGGC
>JAHIQV010000547.1 GCA_018903185.1 Gammaproteobacteria bacterium
GCAGGGCGCGCCGCAGCGCAAACCGCTGGTGGTCATCGGCGCCGGTCCGGTCGGCCTCGCCGCCGCCATCGACGCCCGCCTGCAGGGGCTTGAAGTCCTGCTGTTCGACGAAGAAGACAGCGTCTCCTTCGGCTCGCGCGCCGTCTGCTACGCCAAGCGCGCGCTCGAAATCCTCGACCGCCTCGGCGTCGGCGACCCCATCGTCGACAAGGGCGTGAGCTGGAACGTGGGCCGCACCTTCCTGCGCGAAGAAGAGGTCTACCGCTTCAACCTCGTGCCCGACGCCGGCCACAAGCGCCCCGGCATGATCAACCTGCAGCAGTACCACCTGGAAGAAGCGCTGGTGCGGCGCGCCGAAGCACTCGGCGTGGACCTGCGCTGGAAATACAAGGTGGTCGGCGTCGAGCCGTTGGCCGACGGTGCGCGCGTGAGCATCGAAACCCCCGATGGCAACTTCGAGATCGACGCCGACTGGCTGATCGTCGCCGACGGCGCGCGCAGCAATGTGCGCCGCCAGCTCGGCCTGGACATCGAAGGCCACGTGTTCAAGGACCGCTTCCTGATCGCCGACGTGATCATGAAGGCCGACTACCCGGCCGAGCGCTGGTTCTGGTTCGACCCGCCGTTCCACCCCAACCAGAGCGTGTTGCTGCACAAACAGAGCGACAACGTCTGGCGCATCGACTTCCAGCTCGGCTGGGACGCCGACCCGGAAGAAGAGAAGAAGCCTGAGAAGATCATCCCGCGCGTGAAAGCCATGCTGGGCGACGAGCGCGAGTTCGAGCTGGAGTGGGCCAGCATCTACACCTTCCAGTGCCGGCGCATGAAGAACTTCCGCCACGGCCACCTGCTGTTCGTGGGCGACGCGGCGCACCAGGTCTCACCGTTCGGCGCGCGCGGCGCCAACTCCGGCTTCCAGGACACCGACGACCTGCTCTGGAAGCTGGCGCTGGTGATGAAGGGCCTGGCGCCCGAGGCCCTGCTCGACACCTACGACGCCGACCGCACCTACGCCGCCGACGAGAACATCCGCAATTCCACGCGTTCGACCGACTTCATCACGCCCAAGAGCGCGGTCAGCAAGCTGTTCCGCAACGCGGCGCTGGAGCTGGCGCGCACCCAGCCCTTTGCGCGCAAGCTGGTGAACTCCGGCCGCCTGTCGGTGCCGGCCTTCCTGGTGCACTCGGCGCTGAACACCGCCGACGTGGACAGCTTCGAAGGCGACATGGTGCCGGGCGCTCCGTTGGACGACGCACCGGTGCGTGTGGCCGGGCAGGACGCCTGGCTGCTCGACCAGCTGGGCAACCGCTTCCAGCTGCTGGCCTTTGCCGACAGCGTGGAGCAGCTTGACCCTGTGGTGCGTGCGCAGGCCGCGGCGCTGGCGGGCGGAGCGATTCCGGTGGAGGTGATGCTGGTCACCGCCCATGCGGGTGAATCGGCGGGGCTCAAGACGCTGCACGACCGCGACGGCCTGCTGGCCCAGCGCATGGACGCGCGCCCCGGCACCGGTTACCTGATCCGCCCCGACCAGCACGTGGCCGCGCGCTGGCGTCGTTTCGATGTGGCCGCGGTGCGCGCCGCGCTGGCGCGCGCGACCGCCCAGACCAGCGCTGAAACCGTGGCCGCCTGACGCAAACCCAGGACAAACCAAGGAGACACAAGATGCCCCTGCAACTCCAGCCCAACCTCGCCGAACCCGGCCAGCGCTACTTCCGCGATTTCACGCCCGGCGACGATTTCTACGAAGCCCTGATCGAGACCCACCGCGACCTCAGCGACGAGCAGAGCCAGCTGCTCAACGCCAAGCTGATCCTGCTGCTGGCCAACCAGGTGGGCGACATCAGCGCCCTCAAGCAAGCCCTCGCCATCGCCCGCGAAGGCGTCTGAAACCATTCACCCGAAGGAGAACACCATGTCCAACATCCGCAAGATCCACCACGTCGCCTACCGCTGCAAGGACGCCAAGACCACCGTCGAGTGGTACCAGAAGCACCTCGGTATGAACTTCGTGCTCGCCATCGCCGAAGACCAGGTGCCGTCCACCCACGCGCCCGACCCCTACATGCACCTGTTCATGGACGCGGGCGGTGGCAACATCCTGGCCTTCTTCGAGCTGCCCAACGCGCCCGAAATGGGCCGCGACCCGAACACGCCCGACTGGGTGCAGCACATCGCGCTGGAAGTGGAC
>JAHIQV010000548.1 GCA_018903185.1 Gammaproteobacteria bacterium
CGCCGATCGCTGAAACAATGATGCTCGGCCAGACCGACACGTTCGATTCCCTGCAAACAATTCCATGACCGCTCCGCTCTCTCCAGCCACCACCGCCGGCAATGCCGCGAACCCGGCGCGCGCCCTGAGCCAGCCGCGTAGCGGCCTGTGATGCCGGTGGTGCCTTTCGACGCCGACCCCGGACGCCAGGCGCGCATCGCGGCGCTCATCGACACCCTGCACGGTGTGGAGCAGCAGCTGCAGGCGCTGACAGCGGATGAGATCGACACCGTGGCCAACCGGGCGGGCAGCAACCTGCTGCTCAACGCCCTCGAACAGTTGCGTCGCCAGGAAGCCCGGAAGCGGGCCGCGATGCTCGACGCGCTGCCGTCGAATGTCGCGTTGCTCGATGCAGACGGCGTGATCGTCGCTGTGAACGAGGCGTGGAAACGCTTTGGTGACGCGAACGGCCTGCGGGATACCAACCACGGCGTGGGCCGCAACTACCTCGACGTCTTCGACCCGGGCGCCAGCCCGGACGCCGCCCTGAACCCGGGGGTGGCAGCCGCGCTGCGCGCCGTGCTGGCGGGCGGGCGCAGCACCCTCGCGATCGAGTACCCCTGCGACTCGCCGCAGGAGCAACGGCGCTTTCTCCTGACGGCGGCTCCGCTGGAGCCGGGACGACGCGCCGGCGCGGTGGTCATGCATGTGAACGTCAGCGACCGGGCGCGTGCCGAACAGGCCTCCCTTCGCAGTGCGGAACTGCTGCAAGCGGTGGCCGACGGCACGCCCGACGTTGTCTACGTCAAGGACCTGCAGGGCCGTTATCTGCTGTGCAACAGCGCACTGGCCCGTTTCACCGGGCGCACGGTCGAACAGATCCTGGGCTGCGACGACCGGGACCTGTACGACGCAGCGGAGGCATCGCAGATCGTCGAGAACGACCGCACGCTGCTCGCAACGGGGGAGGTGCACACCTCCGAGAAGTGGCTCACCGGCGTGAGCGGCCGGCGCATCTTCAATTCGACGCGTGCCCCCTACCGCAACGCCCGCGGAGAGGTGATCGGCGTCATCGGCATCGCCCGCGACATCACCGACGACAGGCTCGCCGAGCAGGCGCTGCGCGACAGCAAGGCGATGCTCGACATCGCGGGCCGCAGCGCCAAGGTCGGCGGCTGGACTTTCGACGTGACGCAGCGGCGCCTGCACTGGTCCGACATGGTTGCCAGCCTGCACGACGAACCGGCCGGCTATTCGCCCTCGATGGAGCTGGGCCTGGCCGCCTTCGTCCCCGAGCACCGCGCCACTGTCCAGGAAGCCGTCCAGCGCTGCATTGCGTCCGGCACGCCCTACGACCTGGAAGCCGAGAAGATATCGGCCACCGGGCGCCGTTTCTGGGTGCGCACCATCGGCGAAGCGGTGCGCGATGCCGAGGGCCGCATCGTGCGCATCCAGGGCGCGCTGCAGGACATCACCGAACGCAAGCTGGCGGCGCTGGAAACGCAGAAGCTGGCGCAACGGCTGAGCAACACGCTCGAAAGCATCAGCGACGGCTTCTTCGCCCTCGACCGCGACTGGCGCTTCACCTACTTCAACCGCGAGGCCGAGCGGCTGTTGGGGCGCAAGCGCGACACGACACTCGGGCGTGTGATCTGGGAAATTTTCCCCGAAGCGGTGGGCACGGTCTTCGACCGCTCATACCAGCGCGCGATGAACGGCGAAACAGGCGTCACCTTCGAGGCCTTTTTCCTGCCTTTGCAGGCCTGGTTCGGTGTCGACTGCCACCCGTCGGGCGACGGGCTGTCGGTGTACTTCCGCGACGTCACCGCCAGCCGCGCGGCGCGTCAGCAGCTGAAGCTGCTCGAAGCCAGCGTGGCGCAGTTGAACGACGTCGTCATCATCACCGAGCCGGCGCCCGAACTGCAGCACGGCCGGCGCATCGTGTTCGTCAACGATGCCTTCGTGCGCCTGACCGGCTACGCGCGGGAGGAGGTGATCGGCCGGTCGCCCGGCTTGCTCGACGGCCCCTCGACGGATGCGGCCGAGCTGGCGCGTATCCGCGACGCGGTCGACCGTTTCGCGCCGGTGCACGTCGAGCTGATGCGGTCCACGAAGGATGGCCGGGAGTACCCCGTCGAGATCGACATCACACCGGTGGCCACGGCCGGCGAGGGCTTCACGCACTTTGTCTCCGTCATACGCGACATCAGCGAACGCCGCCGCAGCGAACAGGCACTGCTTGAGCTGAACGCCGGGCTCGAGGAGCGGGTGCGCCACCGCACGCTGGAACTGGAGCAGGCGCGTGAGCTGGCCGAGCAGGCCAACCGCGCCAAGTCCGCTTTCCTCGCGACGATGAGTCACGAGATCCGTACGCCAATGAACGGCGTTGTCGGCATGATTGACGTGCTGGAAGAGAGCCGGCTGGACCCGGAACAGCGCGACCTGGTGAAGACCGCGCGCGAATCGGCCTACGCGCTGATGGCCATCGTCGACGACGTGCTGGACTTCTCGAAAATCGAAGCCGGCCAGTTCGACATCGATCACGAGCCGATGGACGTGACGGCGGTCGTCGAGGGGGTCAGCGATGCCCTGTACCCGCTGGCCGTGAACCAGGGTGTGGGCCTCCACCTGTACACCGACCCGCGCCTGCCCCCAGACATGCTGGGTGACGCCGCGCGGCTGCGCCAGGTGCTGATGAACCTGGTCGGCAACGCGATCAAGTTCAGCCGCGGGCTGTCGCGCCCTGGCTCGGTGTCCTTGCGCGCCCTGCGCGTGGCCGGCCCCGGCGGCGACGACACGCTGGCGCTGGAGGTGTCCGACAACGGCATCGGCATGGACCCCGACACCCAGGCACGCCTGTTCTCGCCGTTCACCCAGGCCGACGCCAGCACCACCCGGCGCTTCGGCGGCTCCGGGCTGGGGCTCAGCATTTCGCACCGCCTGTTGACGCTGATGGGTGGCGAAGTGACGGTGCGCAGTGCGGCGGGTGA
>JAHIQV010000549.1 GCA_018903185.1 Gammaproteobacteria bacterium
CGCAGAACATGGCCGCCATGCCGGTGCAGTTCCAGAAGAACGTGATCAACTTCTTCCCGGTCACCGCCGCGCGCGAGATGTATGAGCCTTTCCACAAGCTCAAGTACAGCTTCGCCGCCACCTACTACGACCAGATGAAGATCGCCGTGCCCAAGCTGGTGAAGGACAAGGGCGCCAAGAAGGTCTGCACCATGTACCAGGACGACGAGTTCGGCCTCGAAGTCAAGCGCGGCGCCGAAGAAGGCCTGAAGTCCATCGGCATGACGCTGGCCGTGGAAACCTCGTACAAGCGTGGCGCCACCGACTTCGCATCGCAGATGCAGAAGCTGGCCTCCGAACAGTGCGACATGGTCGTGCTCGGCACCATCATCCGCGAGACCATCGGCGGCATCGCCACCGCCAAGCGCCTGGGCTTCAACCCCACCTTCATCGGCTCCAGCGCGGCCTACACCGACCTGATCCACAAGCTCGGCGGCCCGGCCATGAACGGCCTGTACGCCACCATGACGGTGCAGAACCCCTACACCGACGAAGCCTCGCAACCGATCCGCTTCTGGGCCAACAAGTACAAGACCAAGTTCAACGAAGACCCGACCGTGTTCTCCGTCTATGGCTACAGCCTGGTCGACACCTTCCTGAAGGCCGCCGGCAAGGCCGGCCCCAGCCTGACCACCGACAGCTTCATCAAGGCCATGGACACCATGAAGGTGCCGCCCGACATCTTCGGCAGCGCCGAGATGACCTTCAGCCCCACCAAGCGCCTGGGCAGCAACGCCACGCGCCTGTCGCAGCTGCAGGAGAACCGCTGGAAAGTGGTCTCGGAATACATGCACATCTCGCAGTAAACCGCTCAACAGATCCCACGCCGCCTGCGTTGTCAGGTCATGCGTGACAGCCGCCACGCCCCGTGCGTGAGCGGCTTTTTTTCTGCCCACGAACCACCCCATCCATGAGCATCAACGCGACCACCGCCGGCCTGCTCGCCGACGCCCTGCTCACGCTGCACGTGGGCGTGGTGCTGTTCGTGGTCGCCTTGTTGCCGCTGGTGCTCGTCGGCGGCGCGCTGGGCTGGCGCTGGGTGCACCACCGCGGCCTGCGTTTCACGCACCTGGGGCTGATCGTGTACATCGCCGCCCAGACCTGGCTCGGCCAGCTCTGCCCGCTGACCGTGTGGGAGCAGGACCTGCGGCGCCTGGCCGGACAGGGCGGCTACCGCGAGGGCTTCATCGAACACTGGCTATCGCGCCTGCTGTACTGGGAGGCTCCCTGGTGGGTGTTTGAGGCGGCCTATACCTCGTTCGCGGTGCTGGTGGCGGTGGCCTGGTGGTGGGTGCGGCCGCGAAGATGAGCTGCACCGAGGTTGGAAAAGGCCGACTGGAAGCGGGTCGCTGCCAGATACGGACGAAGGCCGTGCGGTAGAGCAGACGTTCAAGGTCTGGACTGGGCGGCCGACACCGGTGGGGCACATGCCGGTGGAGGTCCACCCAAGACGGGTTAGACATCGCTGCGCGTCACCCCGCGAACGGCCCAAGCCCTCGCGCTCAGCGAAACGGCCCCGCCCGCGGCTGACGGCAATGCCGACTCAAGGCGGGCCCTCAACGCAGCGCGTTGTTCTTCCGGAAGCGACATGGCATAGGCGGGTGCGGGCCCCTGCCCTCCAAGAAAAGGCCGCCAGAAGTCATCGAAGTCAACGAACTGCGCTTTCAAGTCGAGGGAGGTGATGTCGACCTCGGTGAGTCCAGCCTCCTCGAAAGCCGCCTTCAGGGCGGATGGTTTGCACACCGGAAAACGGACCCCCTCGTGGAGTTGGGCCGCCGCAGGATCAAGTGACACCGCCGCGTCCCAGAAGTACTTGATGACCTCCATTCCATCAGCGTAGTCCCAGACATAGGCGGCGATGGTCCCGCCGGAGGCGGTGACCCGCCTCATCTCCGAGAGGGCACCCTGCATGGCTGGAACGAAGTTGAGTACAAGCCCCGAGACAACGACGTCGCACGCACCGCCATCAAGCGGGAGCGCGGCCGCATTCCCGGCAAGGACGCGTGCTTTTCCAGCGAGGTTCTGAGCCGCCAACTTGAGGAATCCCTCCGACGGTTCGACGCCGATCACGCTGCCCGGAATGCAGTGGTCCAGGATGGCGGCGGTCAGCGCTCCTGTGCCGCAGCCGACATCCAGCCACCGCTTGCCGG
This sequence comes from Gammaproteobacteria bacterium, assembly GCA_018903185.1. Taxonomy (GTDB): domain Bacteria; phylum Pseudomonadota; class Gammaproteobacteria; order Burkholderiales; family Burkholderiaceae_C; genus Hydrogenophaga. The sequence goes on from JAHIQV010000549.1 coordinate 2,190, forward strand.
CGGGCTGATTCAGCCACGCAAGGAAGAGCGGCGCGGCCTTGCGACTCCAGCGGCCGATGTACTGCTCGTAGGGGCTGCCGCGTTCCCACGTATCAGAAACAGGTGTTGCGTTCATCGCTTGCGACCTCCGCCGACATGATCTGCGATGCCCAATGCCCTCTCGATGGAAGGGTCAGACGTCGGGCCTGCTTGCCAAGGCCTGCAATTTGAGGACGGTTGCCCAGTTTCTTGTCGTGGCGGCTTTGCCAGCCTTTCCGAGCAGGGCTTCACCCGCTTTGCTTTCCCGCATGCCGGTCGCGCAATGCAGGTACGCAGCACGCTGACCGACCATGAACTGCTCCGACGGTGCAAGCAGCGGCTCGATGGCAGCGAGCCCGGGCAGCAACTTGGGATCTTGTACGAACGCGACCAACAGGCGTGAATGGTTCTGTGCTTGCTCAGCCAGTGCGTTCTCGGACACGATGGCGGACAGCTCACTTGCTGACTTGACGATCACCGGTACTTCGACCTTGAGCCTGGCTGCGATGGCGCTGGTTATCCTGGTGGCGTGTTGGACCGGCGTTCCCCTGGTTGCCCGGAACACGGCATTGCCGCTATTCAGAAGCGTGGCCACGTCGGTATAGCCAAGCGCTCTCAACAAGGCCCGGAGTTCGGCCATGGGCACCCGCCTGGCTTTGCCCACATTGACACCACGCAACAAAGCGACAAAGGAGGGCATTCCAACACCTGTCGTCTGCATTCAGGGACTGGGATTCTTTACAAGCACCAGGGCCTCAAGACAGAAGAGGCCTGTTTGTATGGGGTGCGTTTTTTGTTCGCGGGCATGTCTGCTGTGGTCTCCTGCGGCATGGACCATTCAAGTGGCCGCAGCCAGGCAGGTCTGGAACGATGACCGCGCGGCGGGCAGCACGGCCAGCCCGCTGGATGCACTGGCAGTGGCATCTTGAGCACCCGCTTTTGGGGTCCCATCCGTGTGCCACGGTTTGGGTGGAAACCCGTCATCTCAACACCCCCCAACCCGCCGAGCTTCCACCTCGAACGGGTTGTCCCAGTAGGCATCCCGCCCCCGCACCCACTGCCAGGCCCCGGCCAGCAGGTACGCGGGCAGAAACAGCGGTCCCCAGCGCTCGCACTGCCGCACGTGCACCAGTTCGTGTGCGCGCAGGCGCTCCAGTTCCTGCGCGTGGGTGCCCAGGATCACGTGGCCGAAGGTGATGGCGTTGAAGGGCCAGCGGCGCCGGGGCCGCTGGCGCAGGGCGGCGATTTCAAGCACGCCGCCCACGCGCCGGACACGCGCACCCACCAGGAGCAGCAGCAGCCCGAGCGCCAGACCGATGAGCGTGTTGGGCGAGGCCCAGAGCAGGCGAGCCCAGCGCAGCAGTCGCTGGCGTCGCGCCAACTTCGATGGGCGACGGCGCACGGTGCCAGCCCTCAGGACACGATGTACGCGCCCGAGCCGCAGGACAGCAGCTTGCCGTCCGGCCCCAGGAACTCCATGCGCGTGCTCGCAACGCGTGAGCCCAGGCGCATGACTTCGGCGCGCAGTTCGAAATGGTCACCGATGCCCGGGCGCAGGTAGTCGATGCGCAGGTCGATGGTGCCGAGCTTGGCAAAGCGGTGCAGGCGCTGATCGGGTGACTCGTCCATGTGGCGCGCGCCGATGGCGGCCATGCAGGCGAGGCCGCCCATGGCATCGAGCCCGGCGCTGATGACGCCACCGTGGATGCGGTTGTAGCTGTAGTGGCCCACGAGCTGCGGCTTCATGTCGATGCGCGCGGTCACGCGCTCGGGCAGCAGGCTGGTGATCTTCAGGCCGAGCACCTGGTTGAAGACGATTTTTTCTTCAAAGATGGCCTTCAGGCCGGCGATGAACTCGGGCTCGAATTCGGCGGGCAGGGTGATGGTTTTGGTCATGCGGGGATTGTGTCGGATCGTTGTCCGTCTGGGCCATCGCCCGTTTCGTCCCAGGCGTTCACGTTCGGCGTGATGGTCTGGGGTGGGAAACGGCGCACCGTGTCGATCAGCGCGACGCGGTCTTCCGGGTTGCAGTCGGGGGTGGGGTGAATGTTCATCACAGGAAGGTGGCCAGCAGCTGGCCGGGTGCCACCTGCTGGCCCGGCGCCACGTTCAGGCTTTCGATCACCGTGTCGCGCGGCGCATGCAGGGTGTGCTCCAGCTTCATGGACTCGATCACCAGCAGCGGCGCGCCGCGCGCCACCGTCTGCCCGGTCTGCACATGCAGGGCGATGAGCTTGCCGTTGAAGGGGGCGCGCAGCTCGCGCGCGGCGCTGGCGCCCCCCGCGGCTTCGCGGGGCGCAAAGCCCAGGTCGTCGATCCAGAGTTCGGTGGCGGTGCCGGCCGGCAGGTCGCCTCCGGTGAGTTGCACATGCCAGCGCGGCACGCCAGCGCCGGGGTCGACCGGCACGGCCCGGGCGCTCCAGCCGACCCCGTCGAGCACGATGCGCTGGCCGCTGATCTGTGCCTCGTGCACCCGGTCGCCCTGGATCACGCGCACGCGGCCCTGGCCGGTTTCCTGCACCAGCCACTCTTGCACCTTGCTGCCCAGACGCAGCCGCAGGTGGCGCGGGTGGGGGCTGGGCAAGGCGACGGCCGGTGGCTGGCTGACGTACAGCAGGGCCAGCGCTGCCACCCCCTCGGCGGCTGGTGTGGTCTGCAGGCTGGTGCGCAGCGCGTCGCCGTGTTCGGCCAGAAAGGGAATGCGCGCGCGCCCTGCGGCAAACACCGGGTGCATGAGGCAGGCCGCCAGAAAGGCGCGGTTGGTGTGCAGGCCGAGCACCTGCGTTTCGCCCAGCGCGTGGGCCAGACGGTGAAGGGCCTCGGCGCGGGTGGGCGCGTGGGAGATGAGCTTGCCGAGCAGGGCGTCGTAGTGCGGCGTGACGGTGCTGCCGGTTTCCAGCGCGTGGTCGAACCGCAGGCCGGGGACCGAAAGGTCGGGTTCGGTGAAGTGGCGCACGCGGCCGGTGTGTGGCGTGTGGTGTTCGTCTTCGGCGCACAGGCGCACTTCGATGGCGTGGCCACTGAAACAGACCTGGTCTTGCGTGAGCGGCAGCGCCTCGCCGCGCGCGAC
>JAHIQV010000550.1 GCA_018903185.1 Gammaproteobacteria bacterium
GGCCTCCCGTTGGTGGACGTGCCGCAGACCCCACAAGACGTGCAGGCCGTCCTCGCCGAAACCCGCCAGCATGGTCTGGGCCGAGTGGTCCACAGCCTGCTGCCCGGTGTGGGCGGCTTCTGCGCCCCGGTGTTCGACGCCCAGGGACGCCTGGCCATGGGTCTGGTGGTGCTGGGCTCTGTGGCCACCCTGGACACCCGCTGGGACAGCGCACCGGCCTCTGCGCTCCTGCGGTGTGCGCAGCAGCTCAGTGCGGACCTCGGCCACCGCGCTCCCGCCTGAATGCCGATGGCCCAACCCGCCATGCGCCCAGCCGATGCCGCACCGCGCTGGTCCGTGTTGCTGGCCCTGACCGGCCTGGTGCTTGCCCTGCACCTGTTCCTGCTCACCGACGGTTTTCCGGTCTGGTGGAGCGACAAGGCAAGGCCTTTGCCGTCCACGCCGGGCCTGTCCACCCCGCCCGAGGCCTCGACCGAAGTGGCTGCAATGACACCGGTCCCCGACGCGGTGCTGCCGGTGACCACCAGCACGGTGCGCTGGATCGTGCCCAAACCGCCACCCCCTCCGCCTCCGCCGCCCCCTCCCGCCCCGAAGAAATCGAGTCCACCACCGCCACCGGTGCCCGAAGCCGTGATCGAACCGGAACCGCTGCCCGAGGTACCAGTCGCCGAGGTACCGGTCGCCGAGGCCACGCCCGAAGACATGGACCCGGTTCCGGAAGCCCCCGAGATGGAGGTCCTGGCCGAACCACCGCCCTCACCGACCATCGAGCCAGAGGCCGGACAACCCGTCGCCTCCGAGCCGGTTCAGCCCGCGCCAGTGGCGTCCGGTCCCCCGCCAGTCCCCCTGCACCTGCCCACCGACGGCCAGCTGGACTACCAGGTGAAGGGCCAGTACAAAGGCCTGAACTACAACGCCGATGGCCAGTTGACCTGGCGCATTGAGGGCGAACGCTACGAAGCGCAGATGACGGTCAAGGCCTTTCTGCTGGGCAGCCGGGTCCACACCAGCGTCGGTCACATCACGCCGCAAGGCCTGGCACCCGAACGCTTTGGTGACCGCAGCCGCAGCGAAAAGGCGGCCCATTTCGACTACGAGGCGAAGCGCATCCGCTACAGCCGGAACTCGCCCGATGCCGCCCTCGTGCCCGGTACCCAGGACCAGCTGTCGGTCAGCCTGCAGCTGTCCCTGCTGTTCCATGCCCAGCCTTCGGCCTACACCGAAGGCCAGGCGTTGAGTCTGCCGGTGAGCAACGCCAGCTACACCGAAGACTGGAAGTTCCAGATCGGCCCGCTGACCGATCTGGAACTGCCGGCCGGCACCCTGAAGGCGCGCCTGCTCACCCGCTCGCCCCGGCGCGAGTTCGACAAGACGCTGCAGGTGTGGCTCGCACCGGCCCTGGGCTACCTGCCGGTGCGCTTGCGCATCACGGAACACAACGGAGATTTCGTGGACCAGCTGCTGGATTCGTTGCCCGCTGCGCAGGTGCAGGCGCCGCCCACCGTTCAGGCCCAGTGATTCCAGCCTGTTCCGGTTCCTGCCCGGCCAAAAGGCGGAACTGTGCCGAAAAACACACGCTTATTGAATTTTCAGGACCCGTGCCCATCTAACACCATAAGCAGCCTGCAGTTGGCCTGCCAATTGCCGATATAAGGTTCACAGGAACAACGGTTTCACTTTTAGAAGGACTTTTCAGTCATGCACATGCTCTACGACTCGGATGCCTTTGCCGTGGTCCATATCTTGGCCAATGCCATGGAAGAAGGCGAGGTTGCGTCGCTGGACGGTCCACAGATCCCGCGCCACGGTTTTGAAATCGTGGACAAACGTTCGGGCAAAGAGGTTTACCTCGACGGCTCCTGGGCAGAAATGTTCCAGATCCAGATCACCGCCTGGCAGCAGAACACCCCCTCGCAAGAAGAGGTGGAAGACACGCTGGAAGGTTACGCCGAACTGGCCCAGATGCCGGTGGTCATGCACTGAACAGTGCCTGACTTGCCTCTCCGTGAAAGCCGACACTTGTGTCGGCTTTTTCACGACCGGGCCCGATTCCTGGGAGCGTGCGTCCGGCAACACCTGCCATTGGCTCGACCACCCGCGTAAACTGAAACACAGGAGGCATCCCCCATGAAGAACCAAGCTGGCGCCCGCTGGATCCCCGCCTTCGGTCTGATGGCTCTGATGGCCTGGCCAGGTGCCCAGGCGGAAGATGGCGTGAGTCCGCAGCAACTGCTGATCGGACAGAGCATCACCCTGCAGGGCGGCAAGAACGACTACGGCACCGCGGTGCTGGACGGCGTCGAAACCTACCTCTCGCTGGTCAACAAGCAGGGGGGTATAGCCGGCCGCAAGGTGGTGGTGAAGGTGCTGGACGACGACAACAAATCGGCCCAGGCCGAAGCCAATGCGCGGCAGCTGATCACCCAGGACAAGGTCTTCCTCGTGTTCGGCTCCATCGAAGGCGGCCCGTCCACCGCGGTGATGAAGGCCACCACCGAACTCAAGGTGCCGTTTTTCGGCCCCATGGCGGGTTCGCCCACCCTGCGCACGCCCCACCAGCCGCTGGTGTTCCCCGTGCGCGCCGAACACAAGGAAGAATTCCGCGCCTTGCTGCAGCACGCCAAGAGCCTGGGCATGCAGCGCGTGGCCTTCCTGCGCTCGGACTCGGAAACCGGCCAGCAGCACCTGGACAACGTGCGCCTGCTCAGCCAGCCCCTGGGGCTGGAGGTGGTGGCCGACCTGGCCTTCAAGCCGGACATCGACGACGCCGGCATCGACGCACTGGTGAAACAGCTCGGCACCAGCCGCGCGCAGGTCGTGTTCAACCACGGTGGCATCGGTATCTACGAAAAACTCATCCGCAAAGCGGAGTCCCGGAACCTGAGCCTGCA
>JAHIQV010000551.1 GCA_018903185.1 Gammaproteobacteria bacterium
AGCAGCGCCAGAAAAGCCAGCGGCAGCGCGGGCAGCAGCCAGCGGGCTGGCGGGCGCGGCATGGGGTTTATTTCAGGACCACCTTGGTCCAGCGCTGCAGCCAGGTCTTGGCCTTGCTGCTCATGTCGGTGGCGCTGGGGTTGTCAAACGAAGCAGGCTCACTCGCGTGCGCCTTCATCACGTCCACACGCGCCGAGCCAACTTCGGCCGGGAACATCCACATCGTGGTCTGCAGCGCCTGCTGGGCCGGGGCCGAGCGCAGGAACTCGATGAACTGGCCGGCGGCATCGCGCGCCGCGGGATTGCCGCCCCTCACCAGCGCCACACCCTCGACCTGGCGGAACACACCGCCCTGGAGGAACAGGTTGGCAGTGGGCGAAACGCTGAGTTTTTCTTTGGCGTAGAACACCTCGGCCGCCGGGCTGCTGGCGTAGCTGACGACGATGGGCCGCGTGCCGCCGTTGCGCGTGAACTCGGTGTAGTAGGCCTCGGTCCAGCCCTTGACCACCTTCACGCCGTTGGCGCGCATCTTCGCCCACCACTGGAACGCCGCCTCTTCGCCCAGGCCGGCGATGGTGGCGAACACGAAGGCCTGGCCGGGGCTGGAGGTGGCCGGGTTCTGCACCACGAGCAGTTTGGCGTAGGCGGGCTTGGCCAGGTCTTGCAGCGAGGTCGGCAGCGCCAGGCCCTTGCTGGCGAACCAGGCCTTGTCGACGTTGAGGTTGACGAAGCCGTAGTCCACCGGGACCACGCCCGAGACCACGCCGGTCTTGTCGGCGCCCTCGGCCATGGCAGCGGCCGAGGCGCGCTGCGCGGCGGGACCGGCGTAGGCGTCGAGCACCTTCGCGGCCGTGGCGCGCGGCAGCAGCGTGTTGTCGATGCCGTAGACCACGTCGGCGATGGGCCGGGCCTTGGTGAGGATCAGCTTGTTGACCATCTCGCCGGCGTCACCCGCCTTGACGATCTGCAGCTTCACGCCCGCGTCTTTTTCGAACTGCGCCAGCAGATCCTTGGGCAGATCGAACGAACCGTGTGTCAGCACGCGCAGCGGCACCGCCTGCGCCCAGACCGCGGGCGCTGCGCCCAGGGCCGCGAGGGAAACCGAAACCAGTGCCGCAGAAAAAAACCGCCGTTGCATGTGAAGCCGCCTTGTCGAAAAGAACGCCATGGGAAACGTCTGACAGGGACGGCTCGCATCCATCGGCGGCCGGCTGCTCACGCTCCCTACGCTGGCACGATCCAGATCAGGTGAGAGGGGTATTTCTCAGCCGCTGCCCGCGTCGCTGCGAGCCCGGCACCCCCGGTGAAGCTGCGGATTGTAGAGCGGGGCGGTGCGTGGCGGGGACCCGCTCCTCAGACCCGCACGGGCGCCGTGGTCTGCGGCGCTGACGCCACGCACTGGCTCGCGAGGGCCTGTTCGTTCACCGGCGGTGTGGTCTCGCGCGGCTGCGCCGCCTCCGCCAGATGCACTTCGGTACCGCGTACGAGCGCCGGGGCGATGGGCATCTCGCTCAGGATGCGCCCCTCGTGCACGACCGCCAGGCGCTGCCCGTCCTTGCTCACCAGAAAGCGCTCGGGCTCACCTTGGTCCACGCGCGCGCAGTGCGCCACGGCCGCGGCGCAGACCTGCCCCACCTGGGCCGGGTTCAGGCCCTGGCGTTGAAGCGCTTCGCCGGCCTGCTGGTGGGCCCGCGCGTACTGCGCCTGCTGCGCCGGGCTCAGCGCGGGAGCGGCAGCGGGCGCTGGCGTCCGGGGCCCTGCTTCGGCCATTCGGGTCTGTTCCTGTCCGTGGGATAGCGCGCCTTCCCGCATGGCCACGGTCTCGGTCTTGATGGGCTTGCCCTCTGCATCGAATTCGGTGACCCGGGCCGGCTGTGCGCGGCGGCCGTTCATTTCGATCAAGGTGCGCTGGCCATTCTTGTCGTAGTGGTCGATTTCGATCTCGCCCGAACGGGGGTTGACCGCGATGTGCTCCTGGCTGCCGTCTTCGTGCCGGATGTGAAACCGGTCGAACGGCGAGACGTCGTCGCTGGTCGCCACACAACTGGCCTTGATCACCGGCGATTTGCCGAGCCGGGCAAACAGCTGGCGCGCCTCGGGCGGCACCCGGGCGAAATCGGCATGGCCTTCGGGGATGCGGTAGCGGCCCTGGGCATTCACCGCCAGCCCTTGCTGGGCGTTGAACAGGGCCTGGTTGGCGTGATCCTGGCCCATGATCGCCCCGGCCACCAGCGTGCCACTGCCGCTGAGCACGAGCGCGGTCTTGATGAAGTTGGGCATGGACGGGCCCGGCAGGACGGTGGGCGCCTGCCCCATGCGGCGACTGAGGTACTGGCCCTGCCACACCCCTTCGTAGTTGTAGGTGGCGATGTCGTTGGGCGTGCGCACATCGTGCACCTGCCGGCCCGAAGCCTGGTAGCGCGCCAGCGCCGCGTCATAACCCCCCACGTCCTTGTAGTAGTCGCCACGGATGGTTTCGCGGGCTATGGGCAGGCTGTTGTAGACGTACGCGTCGATGTTGTTCCGCAGCGCGAAGCTCTGGGCCATGCCGCCACCCAGGCTGTGGCCGGTGGTGGAAAAACGGTAGTCCTTGTAGCGCTCGTCGTTCTTGAGGGCGTCGAAAGCCCGTTGCGCCTGTTCTTGGATCTTGGCGAACTCGCTGGCGCCCGCATTGCCCAGGTCGGACTTCCAGTTGCTCCAGGCGTCGGAGCCTTTGAAATCGAAGGTAATTTCGTGGGTCTTGTCGTTGATGGAGACCTTGAACTGGTTCTCCAGTTGGCCCTCGGCGTTGTGCTGGGTGTTCCAGCCTTCCTGGGTGACTTTGCCGGTGGCGGGGTCCTTTTGCAGCACCTTGAAGTCGGCCCCAGGAAGATCCACACCCGGTTTGGCATGTCGCCACGGCTCCGGATACTTGGCGACTTTCTCCGCTTCCGGAATGTCCTTGTGCTCGTAGGCCCAGTAAGCCAGGCGCATGCCGATGCGGGCATCCAGTCGGTTGAGCACCCCTTGTCCAGTCTTTGCGTCGGCGTCCATGGATCACCTGCCGGCAAGGTCCAGCCATTCGTTGCGTGGGGTCAGGCAGCCGTTATCCAGCGCTTCCCACAACTGCTGACGCACCGGGTCTTTCAGCAGCGTTCTCGATCCGTCAGCGTTGTTCCTGTAGTAGCCATTGCGAAACTTGGGCCAGACGTCGTAGGCGATGGAGTAATACGCCACCTTGGGGCGCCCCTCGTCGAGCACCAGCCGGCGCACTGCGCATTGCTGCTTCAGCAGCGGCAGGAGCTGGGCAAGGCCACATTCCCAGGCCTCCAGGTTCTCCCTCGGTCCTTTGCTGTCGTCCAGTTGCCCCGGTATCGGCTCACTCGTCGCCACCTGCAAAGCCAGCAGGATCTTCGCGTCCATCGACCCCTTGGCCGCCGCCTTTTCGAACAGCGCCGTGATGGCCTTCGGGTCGGTGACGTCGTGGATCCAGCCGTCCGAATTCGCCAGCGCGTAGTAGTAGTCCCCCAGCGGGTCGCCTCGGGCCTGCAGCGCCTGCATGTGCTTGCGCAGGATGCCGGTCTGCTTGTCGAAGTCGCGCTGCTGGCCGCTGATGTGTGCCTGGTCAACGGCTTTCGCCGCCGTCGAGCAGCCGGTCTGCACCAGCCCCGCCAGCAGGCACAGGCTCAAGGAGGTGATCCATCGATGTGGTCGTGTCATGTGTGTTCGCTCCCTGCAATATGCCGGCGGAATATACATCGAAAGATTTCATTACACGGCGCATCCACCCCCTGTGTTACCGTGGTCCGGGCCCGCAGCCACTGCGCGGCCCACCCGCGAGATTGCCTCCTCGGCCCGCATGCCCCTGCCCATGGTGCCCATGGAAGCGCTGTGCCCGTTCGACCAGAACCGTTTCAACACCGCACACGCACCATGAAAAGAACCGCACATGCCCGGCTACGAGGTCCGTCAACAGACCGTCAACATCGGTGGACTGGACTACGACGTCCGCTCCCTGCTCGACAACCAGCAGTACGCTGACCCGTTAGGCAGCGCCG
>JAHIQV010000552.1 GCA_018903185.1 Gammaproteobacteria bacterium
GACCCCGCGCCGCGCCCAAAGGCGCGTCACCCCCTCAAGGGGGCGGCACTGGCGGCCCGGCAAAAGCCGGTTCCGCGGTGCCCTGGGTTCAACTTCCCTTCTGGCCTACGTGTTGGCGCGTCGTTTCAGCCAGCGCATGAGAACGCCCAACCCGGGCAGCTTTTCATACAGCTCTTCGGCCGCGTCCCAGTAGTCGCGGTGTTCACGGATGCGGCCGTCTTCGGCCAGCGTGAGGTGTGAGCCGCCGCGGATGACCTGCTCGGTCACGGTGTCGAAGCGTTTGAAGCGGAAGCGGAATTCCCACACCAGAAAAGCCTGTGCACCATCGACGATCTGCTGCGTCACGACGAAGCGCGGTTCGTGCAGCGCCACGAACATGTGTTCGAAGAGGCGTGTGATCGCCGGGATGCCTTGCACCTCGTTGAACGGGTCCTTGAAGCGGGCGTCCGGCGTGTAGAAGTCGCCGATCTGCGCCACGCTCTGCGGCGTGAGCGCTTCAAAGTACGCGGTGATGCGGGCCACGGCGGCGCGGGAATCGGTGGTGTTCATGCCGCCTTATAGTCCGGTGAAGCGGCGCACGGCCGGGAAGTAGGCGCGGTAGGGCAGCAGGCGCAGCAGCTTCATCCAGCGCGTGAAACGCTTGGGGTAGTGGATGTCGAAGGCGCCGCGCGCCCAGCCGTCGAGCATGGCCGCGGCGGCCTGTTCGGGTGTGATGAGCGAGGGCATGCTGAAGTCGTTTTGCGCTGTCAGGGGCGTCTGCACGAAACCCGGGTGCACCACGCTCACGCCCAGGCCGAGCGGCTCCAGGTCGAGGTAGAGCGTTTCGGCGAGGTGGGTGAGCGCGGCCTTGGTCGGGCCGTAGGCCAGGCTCTTGGGCAGGCCGCGAAAACCCGCCACGCTGCTGATGAGGCTGATGTGGCCGCTGCCGCGCGCGATGAGCGCGGGCAGCACGGCGTCGAGCACGTTCAGGGCACCGCTGTAGTTGATCGCCAGGTGTTGCTGCAGCTCGCCCAGGTCGAACTCGGTGGCGCGCATTTCGCGGTAGTGGCCGGCGCAATAGAGCACCAGATTCAGCGGACCCTGCGCCAGCATCGCGCGAGCGGTGGCCGCCACGGCGGCGGTGTCGGTCACGTCCAGTGGCCAGGCCTGCACCAGAGGCGGCTCGCCGGTGCGGGTGTGTTGCGCCACCAGGCGCTCCAGCGCCGCTGCGCCGCGTGCCGACACCATCACGCTGGCGCCGCGCGCGATCAGCGCTTCGGCGGTGGCCAGGCCGATGCCGCTGGACGCGCCGATCACCCAGACCCGTTGCCCCCCCCAGTCGGTGATGGGCGGGTTGAACGGGCGCAGCAGAGACCAGCCGCGCTGCTGCTGCGCGGGATGGTCCGTGCGCGCGGCGCCGGGTTCGACAAAACTGCGTTGGGGTGTCATGGGGGTGGCCGGTGGGACAAAGGCTTCATCTCTTGACGAAAGAGAGCGTGACCTCGCCGAGGTGGATGCCGAACTTGCTCATGCTGGCCTTGTTGAGCATCACGTGGTCGTTCATGAGGTACATCCAGTCGTCGAACTCGACGTTCCAGACCTTGCCGTCCACCGGCAGCGCCAGCGTGTAGCCCCAGCGGAAGGCGTTGCCGCGCGCCTCGCCCTGGGCCGTGCCGACCACGTCGTCGGCCGTGCCGGTGTAGCGGCCGTTGCCCAGGTGCTTCAGGCGCCAGATGCGTTTCTGCGTCGTGCCGTCGGAATAGGTGAAGTCTTCGTCGAGCACGCCGTCGTCGCCGGTCCAGCTGCAGCGCATCACCACGGTGAAGCGTTTGACCACCTGGCCCGAGCGGTCGGTGAAGACACCATAGGCGTCGAGCATGCCGTTGAAGTAGCTGCGCAGGTCGAGTGTGGGCCGGTCGTTCGCGTAGTCCGCGATCTGCGGGCCGGCACAGCCGGTCAGCACGGCCAGCGAGGCCACGCCGGTGGTGAGCAGGAGGCGACGTTTCATGGGTGGGCTTTCAACGGGTTGGTCGTGGGGGCGGCCGCGGCCGCGGTTTCCGGGCGGATGAGCAGGGTGTAGAGCAGTGCACCCGCCGCGAGCTTGAGCGCGCACGGCAGCAGGCAGTAGGCAACGGTGAGGGTCTGCAGGGCTTCGGGCGAACGGGCGCCCGGCGTGTAGCCGAACCAGGCCAGCAGCGGCAGGGCGAGTCCGGCGGCGAGTGCCAGGTTGAGCTTGGTGGCGAAACTCCACCAGCCGAAATAGGCGCCCTCGCGCTGGCCGCGTTCGCCCAGCTGCCCGATCACACCGGCGAGCATGGCGCCCGGCAGCGCCAGGTCGGTGCCCAGCGCCACGCCCGAGAGCGCGCAGACGATCAGGAACGGCACGGCATCGCCCGCGCCGAGCGTGGCGGCCCAGACGAACACCGCGACCGCCAGCGCCATGCCGGCCAGCCAGGTGCGCGCCAGTCCGAACCGGGCCACCGCGCGCACCCACATCGGCAGGGAGAGCGCGGCAAACAGGAAGTAGGTGGCCAGAAAGGCCGGCTCCAGCGTGGGCGGCGCCTGCAGCCGGTCCTGCACGAAGAACAGCACCAGCGTGGCCGGGATGGCGCTCGCCGTGCCGTTGAGCACGAACACCGCCAGCAGTTTCCGGAACGCGGGCTGGCGCAGCGGCGAGCGGCCTGGCTGCAGCGCTGCAGCGGGCGCCGCACCTTGATCGGTGGCTGATGCGACGGGCGCGACGGAGCGGCTCCAGACCCAGCAGCCCAGCGCCAGCAACACGGCGAAGCTGGTCACCGTGGCGCCCAGGCCCAGTGTGCCGGGCAAGACCGCGGCGAGCAGCACACCCAGCAGCGCCAGCCCCTCGCGCCAGGCCACCACGCGGCTGCGCTGCGCTTCGTTGCCGCCGAGCCGCGCGCCCCAGGCCTGGTGGGCCACGCTCACGATGCTGAACGCGGTGTAGGTGATCGCCATCACGCCGCCGGCCCAGCCCAGCAGGGCCGCCATGCCGTGGTCGATCACGGCGGCCGGCGGAAACAGCAGGCCCCACAGCCCCAGCGCCAGCACCACCGCCGCCACCGCCGCAGCGCCCAGCACCGCGCCCGTGGAGCGCGCAAAGAGGCGGTCGCACCAGCGGCCGATCCAGGGGTCGAGCACGGCGTCGATCAGGCGCGCGCCGAGCAGCACCGCGCCCAGCGCCGCCAGCGGCGCGGCGAACTCACGGGCGTAGTGGTTGGGCAGGATGACGTACAGCGGCAGCGCCACAAACGCC
>JAHIQV010000553.1 GCA_018903185.1 Gammaproteobacteria bacterium
TGAAGTCGGACAACGGCACCGGGAAACAGTCCCCGGAAGCCGGTGTCATTTCGAAAAAGCCGCACCTCCGAGTGCGAAGACCGAATTGGGGGCGTTCACGCGGATCGGTTTGACCACCGGGGCGCTGGAAATGGCCCGCTTGATCATGGGGGCATTTTCCACCACCACACCTTTGGCGAGCTGCTCGTCCACCAGCGACTGCAGGGACACCGAGTCGAGGAAATCCACCATTTTGGCGTTGAGCGCGGCCCACAGCTCGTGGGTCATGCAGCGGTTGCCTTCACCCAGGCAGTTTTCCTTGCCGCCACACTGGGTGGCGTCGATCGGCTCGTCCACCGAAACGATGATGTCGGCCACGGTGATTTCCGCGGCCTTGCGGCCCAGGCTGTAACCACCACCCGGGCCACGCGTGGATTCCACCAGTTCGTGGCGCCGCAGTTTGCCAAACAGCTGCTCCAGGTAAGAGAGCGAAATCTGCTGGCGCTGGCTGATGGCCGCGAGCGTGACGGGACCGTTGTTCTGGCGCAGGGCCAGATCGATCATGGCTGTGACCGCAAAGCGGCCTTTGGTCGTGAGGCGCATTTTCAAGCTCCTGTAAATTGTGGCTTGACCGTCGTTGATGGTTTCATGGGTAAAAACCCACCAAACCGCTTCTCCGCCCACCCCGCCGCAACGATGGCGGCCAATACGTTGAAGTCTTTCCCGACTATTTTGATCGAGTATACCTTAAAACCCTTCGTCTTGCTCAACCTTGCACCGAGGGGCCCAGGGTGGCTTCTGCAGGATCCGCTGCAAAGCTGAAGGTCACGCAGGTTCCCGGATGCGCGCAGGAGAACCGCACCTCGGCGCCGATTTCGGTCGCCCGCACCCGGATGTTGCTGATGCCGCGACCCCCTTCACGGAAACCCGATTCCATCGGCTCACCCAGTCCCACGCCGTTGTCTGTCGCGCTGAGGAAGATGCGCCCGCCGCGCTCCCAGGTGCGCACGGTCACACGGGTGGCCTGTGCATGCTGGACCACGTTGGCAAAAACCTCCTGCAGGCAGCGGAACAGGTGCATCACGCCACGCACCTCCAGCCCCGGAACGGCGGAAACCGCTTCGACCTGCCAGTCCAGATCGATGCGGGCGGCTTGCAGCGTCGGCATGATGCGCTGGCGCAAGGTGCCCAGGATGGTGGGCAGGTCGCCATCCATCGGTTCCAGCGAGTCGAGCGTCATGCGCAGCTCTTCCAGTGCGTGACTGAGCATGTTCGCCACGGACGCACTGTCCACCTTGGCGCCGCTGCTGTGCACCAGGTTGAGCGTCTGCACCAGCTGGCTTCCGAGGCCGTCGTGCATGTCACGGGTCAGGCGCCGTCGTTCGGACTCCAGCACGCGCTGGTTCTCCACCACGCGCAGACGGTCAAACACGGCGTGCAGCTCGGCCTCACGCTCGCTCACCTTGCGCGCCAGCTCGGTATTGAGCTGCGCAACCTGTTCCATGGCTTGGGCTGTGCGCCGCACCAGCACCCAGCCCATGGCGAACATGAGCACCAGGCTGCCCGGCGTCATCCAGCGGATATCGGTGTCACCGGGGAAATCCATCTGCACCACCAGGAAGTCGCGCAAACCGGTGGCCATGGTGGCCATACCCACCACCACCATCAGGCGCTGGTTCACATTCATGCCCCAGCGGGCCCGATGCATCACTTTCAGGAGGGCCAACATGCACACCAGCACGATCACGCCCGTCCACAACCGGTAGAGCTGGTAATTCTCCAGCCAGGCCTGCAGGGCGAGCCAGAACGGCCCCAGCGCCATCATGACCACCACCAGCTTGCGCACCAGACTTTGCCTGAAATTGAACAGCTCCGACATGAACAGGTAGGTGAAGCCGCAGTACCAGGTAAAACTGAGTTTGTGAACGTAGTCCCAGACCAGGAACGGCCCGGGCAGAAAAACCGGCGTGGACAGCCACAACCGCACGGTCAGAACCACGAGCCCGCCACCGAGCAAGCCAAACAGGGGCTCAGCGGTCCGGGACCAGATCAGCAGCGACAGCACACCCATCATGAA
>JAHIQV010000554.1 GCA_018903185.1 Gammaproteobacteria bacterium
CGCAGCGACCACGGTTTTGTGCGCGCGCTGCTGCGCCTGCGGTTGCCGGAACCGGCACCACAAGCGGTGGATGACCGCATCGGTTCTGGTGTAATCGCCCGCAGTCAAATTCCCGCCATCCCCCATGAAACTGCTGCTCGCTGAAGACGATGCCATGCTGGGCGACAGCATGGAAAAAGGCCTGAATCTGGCCGGGTTCACCCTGGACCGGGTGCGCGACGGCCAGCATGTCCTGAATGCACTGGAAAGCCACACCTACGATGTGATCCTGCTCGACATCGGGCTGCCCAAAATCGATGGCCTGCAGCTGCTGCAACGATTGCGTCAACAGGGGGATCGGACCCCGGTGATGCTCGTGACCGCCCGGGACGCTGTTCACGATCGCGTGGCCGGATTGAACCTGGGTGCCGACGACTACCTGAGCAAGCCTTTTGATCTCGATGAACTGACCGCCCGCATCCATGCGCTCGCCCGCCGACAGGCGGGACAGAGCCAGCCACAGCTTCAACTGGGCCGGCTGCAACTGAACCCGATCGAGCGACTGGCACGGCTCGGTGAAACAGCCCTGGCACTGTCGCCGCGCGAGTTCGATCTGCTGGAAATACTGATGCGCCACCCTGGCGCCGTGCTGTCGCTGGATCTGCTCGAAAAGCAGCTCTACACCTGGGGCAATGAGGTCACCAGCAACGCCGTCGAGGTTCATCTGCACCACCTGCGCAAGAAGCTGGGTGAACCCTGGATCGTGAATGTGCGTGGCGTGGGCTACAAGCTGGTGCAACTCGCTTGAGATCCATCCGGTCACGCCTTTTGATCTGGCAAATTTCGGCGCTGCTGCTGACAGCGGTGGTGGTCAGCGTGCTGACTTTTCGGCTCGCCTGGGTGGGTTTCAACGATGTGCGGGACCAGGGGCTCGAACAGATCGCAGAGGCGGTGCTGCGACACGATCCTTCGCTGGATGCCAGCAGCATCCAGGCCCCCGCCCTTGCCCAGCAGGATGTGTCCATCCTGGAAAAGAGGTGGTTTGCCGACGACGAGTACCTCGATCAGTTCGTCAGCCAGATATGGAGCAAGCAGGGCCAGCTGCTCTATTCGTCGTTGCCGGAGGTGGGGCCGCCCATGCAGGCGCCAGGGCACCACATCGTTGACTGGCACGGCCAGAGCTGGCGCCTGTACACCTTGCCGCGTGCGGAGCGCATGGTCCAGGTCGCGGTGACCACCCACATCCGACGGCAGCACTTCTACGAACTGATCAAATGGCTGCTGATTCCGCTCGGCATTCTGGTGCTGGTGCTGGGCATGCTGATCCACCAGGCGGTGCTGCGCTCGCTGCGCCCGCTGGAAAACATGCGCCGCGAATTGAGCCAACGTGATGTGGCCGGTTTGCGGCCGGTGTCCACCGACGAACTGCCCAGGGAAATCGCTCCCCTGGCCGAGACCCTCAATCAACTGCTCACCCGCCTCGACACCCTGCTGGTCAACCAGCGGCGCTTTCTCGCCGATGCCGCGCACGAGCTCAACACACCGCTGGCCGCCGTCAAGCTGCAGGCCCAGCTGGTGCGGCGCGCGCCGGAGCCCGAACGGAGCGCCGCGCTCGATGAACTGGATCGCGGCATTGCGCGCACCAGTCACCTGGTGTCGCAGTTGCTGCTGCTCGCACGGCTGGAACCCGATGCCCGTCAACCCCAGCCTTCGCTGGTGCAACTGGATGAACTGGTGCGGGGGGCCGTGGTGTCGTTTGCGGCGCGTGCCACCGATCAGCGCATCGACCTGGGCTTGATTTCAGCCGACCCGGCTTGTGTGTGGGGCGACGAGCAGGCACTGCGTGCCCTGCTCGACAACCTGGTCGACAACGCCTTGCGGTATTCGGGGGAAGGTGCCCGCGTGGACCTTGCGCTGCGCGTGGTGGGCAACCAGGCGGTGGTCGAGGTCATGGACAACGGCCCGGGCATTGCACCAATGGACCGCGAGAGGGTGCAGGAGCGCTTCGTCCGGCTCGATCAGGGACACTCCACCGGCAGCGGACTCGGTCTGGCCATCGTGCGACACATCACCGATTTGCACAGGGCTCAACTGGAACTGACAGAAGCGCCATCAGGAGGCTTGCTGGTGCGCATTCGCCTGGCACTGGCCAACTGCGCCGTCAAGCCCGGCTGAACGACACGCGGCCGCACTCAGCCGCGTTTCTGGATCGTTCCGCTGAAAAAGCGCTCACGCATGCGCCTGGCGGTGTGCCACAGGATGGGGGGCGCAAAGTCCTGACCCATGCGCCAAAAGACGCCCTTGAATTCCTCGGTGGGACGGGCCTTGAAAATGGTGGTGTGGATGCCGTCGGCTTCACCCTTGGGCCGACCATTGGTGTAGAAATAGAGCGCCAGCGATTTGCGCGTCATGTCTTCGGGGCAGTTCAGGGGATCGGGGTGCCCGTGAAAGGATTCGCTGGTGGTGGAAAAGATGGCCAGCCGGTTGAAAACCGGCAGGATCTTGTCACCGCAGAACGACGTGTCTTTGTCCCACAACTCCAGACAGCCACCGTATTCCTCTTTCCAGTCCTTGTTCAAATACAGGAGGATGTTCACGCGCCGGTCGAGAAAGGTGGCGTCGTGGTGATTGAAGTCGGCATGGAGTTTGAGCAGACCACCCCGGCGGATCTGGTGCAGACCCCCTCCACGCAAGGCCGGATCGGGAATCAGGTTCGGAATGCCTGTGACCTTTTCCAGAAACCGCAGAAAGGGCAGCGAATGCAACTGGTAGAACAGGTTGCGGGTCACCGGTCCGAACTTCGCCTCGTCGGCACAGACCAGCTTGATCTCGGTCTGGCGGTTGTAGTTGTGCCAGTCAATATCGCCCGGCTGGGGAAATTCCTTCAGAACCGCATCCGCAACGTCTTCGGGCAAAAAATTGTCGAATGCGATATGGGGAAATGGTGTCCCCTGCCTGTATTTGACCGCGCCTTCTGTCGCCAGCGCGGCGTATTTCGGATCATCAAAAATAAACCGGCTGGTCAATCCTCTGGCGGGCATTGCGTGCTCCTCGACACCTGTTCGTTAAAAGTCGTGCCGCGAACCTTCACAAGACCTGCATCCATCACGCCTCCACGTGCATTGAACGCATGTGCCCCATCGCAGCCAACCTGAAAATGTAGAGAAGAGAGACTTAAGAATCACTTAAGACGCCGCGCGATCCGCGCCCACGACAGGTCCTGGCCTTTGCAACCACAACCCCCAAAAAAGCCCGCAAACCGCCGTTCGGTGAGGCGGTCAATTCAAGCGAACCGCAGCATCGCTACAGGCGGCAAGTCGATGGAGACCCTGTGCCAATGCTCGCCGGCATCGGCACTCACCCACAAACCACCCGTGGTCGAGGCCATGGCCAGGGTCTGGCCGTCGGCGCCCACGTCCAGCCCGTGGCGGTAGACCAGGTGGTAGGCGTGGGCCTGGGGCAGGCCATGGGAGAACACCCTGAAGCTGGCGCCACCGTCGTCCGTGCGCGTGACCACCAATCGCCCGTCCACCGGGATGCGGCAGACATCGGCCTGCGCCGGCACGAACCAGGCACGCTGCGGGTTGTTCGGGTCGCAGGCCACCGCGAAGCCAAAGCCCGAGGGCGCGGGCGGCGCGATGCCGCCCCACTGATGACCGCCGTCGACCGAACGGTAGATGCCACAGTGGTGCTGCACCCACAGCACATCCGGGTTGGCCGCGCACTGCACCATGCAGTGCGGGTCCTGCGCGTTGCCGTCTTCGGCGTTGTCGGGCGGCAGGTAGTCGGCCTTCATGCCGCTGGCGGTGAGGGTCCAGCGCTCCCCGCCATCGTGTGTCTGCCAGACACCGCCGCAGGACACGGCCACCGTCACATGGCGCGCATCGCGCGGGTCGACCAGGACGGAGTGGATGCCCGCGTGGTCGTAACCGCCGCCCATCCAGTCGCGACGCCCCGGCTGCTCCCACAGCGGGGTGTTGAGCGACCAGCTGGCGCCGGCGTCATCGGAGCGGAACAGCCCGGCCGGGATGCAGCCCGCCCACAGGGTGCCGGGCTGGTCGGGTCCGCCGGCCGCGAGTGCCCAGATCAGGTCCACGCTCCAGGGGGTGGTGTCATCGGCCCAGGGCCCTTCCGTGGGCTTCTGCGGAAAGGCGGGGGCGGCGATCTCCTGCCAGGTCTGGCCGCGGTCGGCGCTGCGGTGCAGCTTGACGCCGAAATGGCCCAGGCGCAACGCCGCGGTCCAGGCGCCGTCGCGCGCATCGGCGAGCACGGCGGTGACCGGCTCGCCAGGAAAGTGGTGGGCGGCGATGGTCCAGTCCGTGCCCTCACCGTGCAACACGAACAGGCCTTTGCGGGTGGCGAGCAACAGCGTCTGCATCTCGATCTCCTGGCATGGGTGGAGGGGTTCAACCGCCGCTCAGGGCCTGCACCACCAGCACCCGGTCGCCCGCGGCCAGCGGCTGGTTCAAAACGCTGCGGTCCTGCACCATCTGGCGGTTGACGAACACCGCCACGTGTTTGCGCACCGCGCGCTGGTCGTCGAACACGTAGTGCGCCAGCTCGGGCGCAGCGAGCAGCGCGGCTTCCAGCACTTCACGCAGTGCGCCGGGTGCGACGAGCTGGGGCGCGCAGTCCACATGGCGGCGCAGAGTGGGGGCAAATTCGACCGTGACCATGGCGATGAACGGCCCGCCAGTTTCCGGCAGGAGCGCGGGCTGCGCAAGCGCCACCCCGCCG
>JAHIQV010000555.1 GCA_018903185.1 Gammaproteobacteria bacterium
CCATCCGCCGACCCGCCGGATGGCACAAGACCGATCCAAGAGACCCCACCCATGAACGCACCCACCCCCAACGCCGCCACCCAGCCCCGCCTCACCAGCCTCTCGCACGGCGGCGGTTGCGGCTGCAAGATCGCGCCCGGCGTGCTGAGCGAGATCCTCAAAGGCACGGCCGCCATGCCCATGCCCAAAGAGCTGCTGGTCGGCATCGAGACAGCGGACGACGCGGCGGTCTATCAGCTCAACGATCAGCAGGCGCTGATCGCCACCACCGACTTCTTCATGCCCATCGTGGACGACCCCTACGAGTTCGGCCGCATCGCCGCCACCAACGCCATCAGCGACGTCTACGCCATGGGCGGCACGCCCATCATGGCGCTGGCCCTGGTGGGCATGCCCATCAGCGTGCTCAGCACCGAGACCATCGGCAAGATCCTGCAGGGCGGGCAGGACGTGTGCCGCGCCGCCGGCATCCCCATCGCGGGTGGCCACACCATCGACTCGGTCGAACCCATCTACGGCCTGGTCGCCATGGGCCTGGTGCACCCGAAACGCGTGAAGCGCAACGCCGACGCGAAATCCGGCGACCGCCTGATCCTCGGCAAACCGATCGGCGTGGGCGTGCTCTCGGCCGCGCTGAAGAAGGACGCGCTGCCCGCCGAAGGCTACGCGCAGATGATCGCCAACACCACGAAGCTCAACACCCCCGGTCCCGACCTGGCCAGGCTCGACGGCGTGCACGCACTGACCGACATCACCGGCTTCGGCCTTGCCGGCCACGTGCTGGAAATGGCGCGCGGCTCCAACACCACGGTGAAGATTGACATGGCGCGCGTACCGCTGATCACCGGCGTGCGCGAGCTCGCAGCGCAAGGCATGCTCACCGGCGCCAGCGGCCGCAACTGGGCCGCCTACGGCCACGAGGTGCGCCTGGGCGCCGGCCTGCAGCCGGTGGACCAGGCCCTGCTGAGCGATCCGCAGACCAGCGGCGGCCTGCTCGTGGCCTGCGCGCCCGAGGCGGTGGCCGAGGTGCTGGCGATCTTTGAGCGGCACGGCTTTGCGGCGGCGGCCGAGGTGGGCGAGATCATCGCCGCCGAGGCTGACGGCGTGCGCCTGCGCGTGGTCTGAGGCCACGGGGTGAGGGTGTGCGGCTGTCGTGCGCCGAAGGACGCGTCTTTCAACTTTCGCGAGGTGTGCATGTCAGGCGCCTGCTGGCTTTCATGCGCGGTGGCAACCGGAGCAACATCGGCGATCCCCGTCTTCGCTCCGAACAGTCGTGGTCAAAGAGGAGAGCCGCATGAAGCCGCGCCGCACCTGGAAGGTGTTCGTCTGGATCGTTGGTCTGTACGGTGCGGTGCTGTTGCCCGGGGCCTGGTTTCCGGGCTATCTGGACAGCCCCATCGGCGTGCTGGCCGCCATCCCGTACCTGTCGGTTTACCTGTTCCATACGCTGGGCGTGCCCTGGCTGCTGCAGAACGACGGCGCCTGCGGCTGGGGCTGGTGCATGCCGACGCCGTTCGGCTGGGCCTTCCTGCTCTGTTTTTGGCTGGGGCTGGCCTGGGGGCTGGCGCGCCTGTTGTCGCGGCCCGTTTCGTCGCCATGAAGGATTCGCCTTGAAAGCGCTCGAACTCAAAATCCCGCCGCCGGTGGTGGCACTCCTGCTGGCGCTGGCCATGTGGGCGCTTGCCGCGCTCGGGCCCGCATTGCCGTGGCCCGAAGGCATCCGCCGCGCGGTGGCGCTGGTGCTCGCGCTGCTGGGCGCCAGCTTCGATTTCATGGGCCTGATCGCCTTCCTGCGGCGGCACACCACCATCAACCCGCTCGCCCCGCGCAAGACCACGGCGCTGGTCACCACCGGCGTCTACCGTTTCACACGCAACCCCATGTACGTGGGGCTGGTGATGTTCCTGACCGCCTGGGCGGTCTGGCTCGGCGCCGCCTGGCCGCTGCTGGGGCCGGTGGTGTTTGTGCTCTACATCACCCGTTTCCAGATCCAGCCCGAAGAGCGTGTGCTCACCACGCTGTTCGGCGAGGCCTACACGGCCTACACCCGGCGCGTGCGCCGCTGGCTCTGAGCGACTGAAAGGCGACCGCCCATGAACCCCGTGCCCCGCATCCTCGCTTTTGACATCTTCGGCACCGTGGTCGACTGGCACGGCAGCATCGTGCGCGAAATGAGCGAACGCCATCCGCATATCGACGCCAACGCCTTCGCGCTCGCCTGGCGCGCGGGTTACCAGCCCGCCATGGCGCGCGTGCGATCGGGCGAACTCGGCTGGACACGCATCGACGAACTGCACCGGCTGATCCTCGACGAGCTGCTGCTGCGCTTCGGCCTGGACCACCTGGGCGAAGCCGAACGCGCCGATCTCAACCGCGTCTGGCACCGGCTCGATGCCTGGCCCGACAGCGTGGCCGGGCTGACCCGCCTGAAATCGAAACACCTGATCTGCACGCTCTCCAACGGCAACATCGGCCTGCTCACCGACATGGCCAAGCGCGCCGGCCTGCCGTGGGACTGTGTGCTCTCGGCCGAGGTGTTCCGCGCCTACAAACCCGACCCGCGCACCTACCTCGGCGTGGCGCAGACCTTCGACGCCGCGCCGGCCGAGGTGATGCTGGTCGCCGCGCACCAGGACGACCTGGCCGCCGCGCGCGCCTGCGGCCTGATGACCGCGTACATCGAACGCCCGCTGGAGTTCGGTGCCGGGCAACCAAAAGACGTGTCGCCCGACCCGGCCAACACGCTGCACGCGCGCGACCTGCTGCACCTCGCCGACCAGCTCGGCTGCTGACCGGCCGCCAGGGCCGAAGCCCTGAGCGCCACCGGCCGTTCCGCATCCGCCAGCCGTGCGCCCATGTCCCCACAACCGCATCGGGTTTTGGTCATCAATCTAATGATCGTTAGAATGACAGCATGAATAACCGCCAACTCAAGGACCTGCTGTACGAACAGGTCGCCCGCATCGGCAAAGCACTGGCCAGTCCCAAGCGGCTGGAGCTGCTGGAAATGCTCGCGCAGGGTGAAAAGTCGGTCGACGCGCTCGCGGCCGAGCTGTCGATCGACATCAAGCTCGCCAGCGCCCACCTGAAAGCGCTGCGCGATGCGCGGCTGGTGACCAGCCGTCGCGAAGGCAAGTTCATCCACTACCGGCTCACGGGTGCCGACGTGGCGGGCCTGGGCGTGAAGCTGCGCGAAGTGGCCGAAGAGCACCTGCTGGAACTGCGCCTGGCGCTCGACCAGATGGCCGCCCACCCCGCCCAGCTTGCACCGGTGGACCGCCAGGCGCTGATGGAGCAGGCCCGGCGCGGCGAGGTGGTGGTGATCGACGTGCGCCCGAGCGACGA
>JAHIQV010000556.1 GCA_018903185.1 Gammaproteobacteria bacterium
CGCGTTCCAGCCACCACCCAGTTGTTGGAGCCCTTGCCTTCGATGTTGCCGAGTTCGCGGGTCCATTCGCGCAGGTCCTGCCCGATGCGGGCGGCGAACGTGGTCACGTCGGGTTGCGCACCGGAGGTCGCCAGCGGCTGGGCACCGTAGACGCCGAGTTCGCGGTACAGCCGGGCCAGGTCGGCGCTGGCCGCCGGCGGTTCGCCCGGATAGGGCGGAAACAGTTCCCACAGCTGGGGCGCGTCCAGCACCTGCAGGGCGGTCAGGCGAGCGATTTCGTTGCCCCAGTTGCCGCCCAGGTCCAGCGCCATCATGATCGACCAGGCCACGCTGTCCACCGGTTCCCAGTAGCGACCGGCGGCAGCCTCGTCCCGCGGGTTGACCCCCAGGATCTGGAACTCGGGCGACAACGCCTGCTGGCCCTGGGCATAAAACGCGTTCACCCCATCGCTGTAGGCCTGCAGGGCCTGGCGGGCCTCGTCGGTCAGAGCGGCCAGCTGCGCGCGGGCGGCCGCGTGGATGCCCAGGCTGCGCATGAGTCGGTCGGTGTCCAGCGTGGCGGGACCGAATGCTTCCGAGAGCGTGCCGCGCATGATGCGGCGGTTGAATTCCATCTGCCAGCCGCGCTCCTGCGCGTGCACGTAGCCCATGGCCATCCAGGCGTCACGCGGATCGCTGGCCTGGATGTGGGTCACGTCGCTGGCATCGCGCTGCACCTGGACGCTGGCCCGTAAGCCTTTGACGCCGAGCTCACCGCCGGTCTGCGGCAGGCTGCGCTGGGCATAGATGGCCACCGCGATCACCAGCAGCAACAGCAACAGGGCCAAGGCCCAGCATGTTCTTTTCAACCATCGCATGAAAGATGTCTCCTTGTGCGGCAGCATGTTGCCACGAGACCCCCCGCCCCGTTGTCATCGGGACGACGGCACCGGGAGTTCAACTGCGCAGAGGGCCGTGCCCCAGCAGCATGTGCCCGTCCACCAGCTTGAAATTGACGGTGGGTGTGCTGATGTCGGTGAACGGAGCCCCCAGGGCAATCTCACCATCGCTGTGCAGAAGACACTCCTGGCGGCGCAGCGCAATCACGTTGTCGGTTCCGGTAAAACGCACCCAGGTGCCGTAACTGCTGGTGTCTTCGAGCAGGTAGTTGCCCGAACGGATGTCGATGCTGGCGTGCAGGCGAGAGACGCGTGGATCGTTGATCACGAAGTCGGCTTCGGGCACGCGACCGATCTTCACGGGCAGATCGGTCAGGTTGAACGCGTGGCTCGCATCGAGCCAGCTCAGTTCGATGCCCCCGTAGACCGACTCTGTGGATTTTCGCAAGGCATGCAGATCGGCCGGCAGGGTGAGGAATTCCGACAGCATTTCCGACTGCCATTCAATGCGGAACACCTCGCAGGGTTCGACCCGGCCCTTGATGCGCATGGTCCCCAGGCTGCGGCTGCGCACGCCATTGTGTGCGCCCAGTTTGCGGATCACCGAGCTGGTGACCAGGATCTGTTCGGGTCCGGCTAGATCGCTCAATCGCGATGCCACATTGACGGCATCGCCAAAACAATCCCCATCGACCTGCACCACCTGACCGCTGGCCATGCCGATCTGCATCATGAGCCTGAGCCGGTTGGGCCACCGGGCCACGCGTTCGGCATGCTCCTGCTGGATCTGGCTCATGCACTCGACGGCCAGCCGGTTGTTGGTGAAAGACAGCAGCACACCGTCGCCCAGCATCTTGACCACCTTGCCGCCGTGCACCAGCCCCACAGAACCGATCCACTGGGTCAGCTTGGTCACGGCTCTGGCCGCACGGTCGTTGCCCAGTGTTTCAAACACGGACACGCTACCGGTGAGGTCGACAAAAGCAATCGTCAGTTCAGCCATGAATGATCAACATCTGTCTGGAATTACAACACACCGCTCTCAGCCACAAACGCCACGGATCCAGCGCGGGCCTCACCAAGGTCGCGTGATATTTATCTCAATACCAACCGCCCAGGGGCCGGACAAGAACCTGGTCCGACCCGCTGCTCCAAGGGCCGATCCGGATAGCGCAAAAAGGACTTAGTTTCAAAGTAAAACCAAGTTGCTGCTGGTGTTTTTCTATCTCCAAGGTACTCATAAAGCGCACCCATCATCTTAAGCACTTCTGCTAAGCCCATGATTTGCCTGTTGTTTTCTTGACTTGGCTCAAGTTGCAGCGGTTGCATTCAAGGTGTTGACTGTCGTATTCTGAGGGCCAATAGAAAAAACCAGTCGTTGAGGTTTCACCATGCGTTGGATCAAACCTGCTTTGAGGAACAGCATTTCAGCCCTGTTGGGCAACGAGGTGCGCAAGCACTCTCCGGAATCGCTGGAACCCGTTCGCCAGGCCATGCTCGCCGCCCTGGGCGAAGACGGTGCACGACTCAATCCTCGCCTCAAACACCGCCTGCAATACCTGCACGACGCCCACGGCCTGTGGTACGCACGTTCGGAAATGGTGGCCGTGCTCAGCAGCCTGCACGGGGAGGCCCATGCGGTCGAGGCCGTCAAGAGTCTGTCACACGTGTTTCACGGCTTGTTGCCCAAGAGCCTGGTGGACGCCTGCCGCATGCGCCGCTGAGCAGTGACACGGCCCGGTTCAACCCTCTCAACCCCAGAAAACCAGGGCGTCCCGGCCCTGCACCAGCAGTTCCACCTTCTGCCCCACGGGCAGCAACACCTTGGTCGGTACATGGCCAAACGGCAGTCCGGTCAGCACCGGCGTTTTTGTCTTGCTGCGCAACCAGTCCACCACCGTCTGCAGCTTGAAGCCGCGGTCGTGCGGACTGGGCTTGTACCGGTTGAAAGCGCCCAGCAGCACAGCTTTCTGCTCTCCCAGAATACCCGCGTGCAGCAGCTGTGTGAGCTGGCGCTCGATGCGGTAGGGATGTTCGTTCACATCTTCCAGAAACAGGATGCCGCCCTTGACTTTGGGCAGCCAAGGCGTGCCGACCAGCGAACACAGCACCGACAGGTTGCCACCCCAAAGCACGGCATTGCGCACTTGAAGTAACGGTGCGTCCTCGCCCGGTTGCTTGGCTCGCACGGCCAGCGCCGGCAGATCGGACTTCGGCAGTTGCCAGCCCGTGCCCTCGCCTTGCCCGCAGACCATGTCGTCGAAGCAGGCTTCC